>NZ_JBHTJZ010000025.1:0-595 GCF_042675905.1 Paenibacillus chungangensis
AGTCACGAATTAATTGCAGTAATGCAGCTCTTTGACACCAAATATTACCAAATGGACACTGGCTATCTGACATGAAGACCCCTAACGTTTTTGGCCTTTGTCCACGGGAAATTATTTTTTGACAATTCAGATTAATTATTGTGTTAGTTTTTATGCAACGCTACTGAGGCCAGCTACACTATTTTCGCTCGCCAGCTCGATTTCTCCGCTCCAATGTAGGCCAGCTACACTATTTTCGCTCGCCAGCTCAATTTCCGCGCTCCAATGTAGGCCAGCTCAGTAGCGTTGCATTAAACTTGACATGGATTGTGCCTCTAATAAGTCGTTCTAAATTGTGCTAAATATGTTAAATATATGTGATGCATGACAGAAAAAAAGCTCCTAAAATTAGAGGTGCAGGTAGCCCTGTCCAAATCTCTAACTTAGGAGACAATCGCATGGACAAGGATACACTAATTTCGTCATTTGGTAAATGGGNTTTCTTCTCCTATTCGTGGAAGCCCAGCTTCAGAAACGCAAGGGATTACGATCCATTATGAGAGAGATTCAGGCCAACGAGGAGTTTCAGCAAGCAATTGGCATCGATTCAATCAGC
>NZ_JBHTJZ010000026.1:0-9184 GCF_042675905.1 Paenibacillus chungangensis
GACTTGTTGTTTAAATCATATTTTCTTATCCGCAAATACTCGGTTATGATTGAGGTACAGCTTGCGGGGATAGTAACTACTCGTGATTTGTTCCCTTTTCCAGTCAAGCGCACCTTTGTTGGAAAAGACGGAGTTGCTAACGTGATGTCGTTCAAAGTGATGTCGCAGAGTTCCTGTGCCCGTGCCCCAGTGGCAAATATACCGCCAGCATCGTGACATCACGCTGTCCGATTGCTTTCGAAGTATCGGGCAATTTTAGTAATAATTGAATTTCTTCTTTCAAATAATATTTGATGATATTATTCTTCGGCTCTTTTTTCTTCGTGGAAGATATCGCTTCAGAATAAAATGGCAATGATGACGAAAAAGATTTCTTGGCGGCATATTTTGCAAACGCAATAATCGCTGAGCGGCGAACATTGCGCGTTTTAGCAGTACATTGACGCTCTTGTTCGAGATGGACNGCAACTGAAAAGCGTACTGGTATGCTGTGATCGTGTTCACGCTTAGCCCCTTGGTAATAGGCAGGTATTCGGTAAAGAATTCTGACAACAGACGAGTGAGCTCATCAGGTTTGCTTTTCACTCGAAATTCACCTCTGGTGACGGAATCCTTCTCCGTGCTTTGCCAGCCATTCCAGCCGATATTAATGCCTCCGTAAGGGATTTCCTCAATTTCATTGTGCTCAATTGTCAAGGAATCCGTATAATAAGCCGCAATGGCGGGACTGGCGAAGTACTCCTCGCCGATCTCTCGAATCCGATTGTTGCGGATAAGCAAGTCGGTGGGCACTTCTTCATCATCCGTATCTAACGAAATTATGAAGCCATGAACCGACGACAATGGCGGATTCCGATACATCGGAAATCCAGTTCCCTGTAATAGCAATGTCGCGTACCGCATCAGCCAGCTTTAAGCCTGTACCGCCTAACTGTTCCATGCGATTGCCGTGAAATTGTATGTGCTCGGCATTCTTCATCTCCACAGCAGCTTCCGCCAGTTCCCCTCCGTCAGTGTGAGACCCTTGACCATCCTGATTCACATAAAAATTCGCCTGCACGATCACAGCTCCCTCCACGGAAGGCTTATGCCAGGCACTATGCCGGATAGTCAGACCTTCCAGACGGATGTGACTCGCCTTGCTGTTCCGGTCGCTTCCTTCAATGGAGATCAGCGATTCAATCTCTCCCGGCGCTATCACTTCAATTTTAGCTATCTGTTCATCAGCCAGCGGGTAGTAATAGACGTATCCATCCTCCTCATCGTAATACCACTCCCCTGGCTCATCTAGATGCCCGAAAGCGTTTTCCACGTAAAATGGTTTGTTTAACACGGGTCTGTTATTAGCAGCATCGAGCGTAAGCGCCCAATTCATTCTGACGGGATCAACAAACAGACTCGTTGTTCCGTTCTCATTGTCTTCAGCCCCATCCACAGCTACACGATGCTGTCTCCAGCCTAGATTAAAGACAAGCTCCATATCATCCCCATTCCTCAAATCCCCTCCCAGATCAGCCGTGTTTACGATATAGCCCGAAATCTGGTTATTCCTTGTCACATATTGACCGCTTCGATAACGGTATACACTATCATCCTTGAAGCTACCCGCACTTTTCGCTCGTTGGGCTCTCTTGCCGTTCACATAAAGTTGTCTGATTTGACCGATATTCGCAACGGCAGCTTTGTACAAATTTGAATTTACATCGTCGGGAACCCATCCCTCTATCTTCTTCCCTCCCGAGATAACAGGCACTTCGCCCGGATAGGCTTTGTACACGACCATGTAACCGTTCGTTCCGGAATCCTCCTCCGTTAATTGCAATGGAGCATCCATCTCATACGTTCCGCCGCGCAGGTAAACAGTAATATCGCCTGTCATCTGATCGTTCACTTGCCTGACGGCGCTGCTCGCCTTCTGCAGCGTTTGGAATGGACGATGGAGGCTTCCATCATTATTGTCATTGCCATGCGGCGATACATAAAATACGGAAGGAGTCCTATCTATTCCAGTATAAGGAGGAGTATACCCTGTTCCCTCAATAATTCCACCGCCGGACTGGGTGATGCCTTGCTTGCCCGGACCTACTTCCTTGCCATTCACCATAGTTCCTTCCGCGTTCTTATCCACAACTAGCTTGGCCCCGTTAATATTGACATGAACATTGTCTGCCAAGACATAGATCATATCTGCATTTCCATCCCCGCTCAGTACAGCTCCATCCTTGTTCATATAAACTTGTTTTAGCTTTGAGCCCTTTGGCAGTAGCAAGGTGCTAGCTGATTGCATGTCAACTGTTTCATAATTGCCGGACAATATGACATCATTGGAGTCGCTGGAGAGCTCGACCCTCTCAACAATTGCCTGATCATCCTTCTGAATACGAAAAGGAGAATGTTTTTTTGCGGCTATAAGGCTGGTCACATTCGACTCACCAGTTACGTAGACAGATTGAACCCCCCCGCCTTTTACAATAACCTGTTCTGTCACATCCATATTGACAATGTTCACATCTGCTTCACCAATACCTTCCGCAAGCAGCAAAGAACCTCGAATTATGGAGTCTTTTAAGGTGATGTCTTTGCCGCTTACAATAGCGATACCATCCAAATCTTCCGAATATGAACCCGGTTGAATGTACAACGCTTGGATGGCATTGTCCAGCATCTTAATGACTTCAGCTCGTGTAATATAAGCATGAGGATCGAATGCTCCATCTGGACGACCCTGTATAAAATCTCGCTGCTTTAACTCATTGACTTCAGATAACGCCCATGTCGATATAGAATCACTGTCTTTGAACAGGAATGCGTCATTATTCATTGCAGTACTGCTGCTATCTATTTTTTCAATATTCAGAAACCTGTGCATAAAGACAGCTGCTTCTTCTCTAGATATATTATCGTTCGGTCGAAAGTAATCTTGATATCCAATAAGAACACCCGAAGTACTTACTTTGATGACAGCTTCAGAGTAATAAGCATCAGGAGCAACATCTCGGAAGCTAACATCTCCTTTATACTGGAAATTCATAATGCGGTCCGCAATTATAGCCATATCCCCGCGTGTTAAGTAATCATTAGGTCGGAATAACCCATTATACCCTTTTAGTATGCCAAGCTTGCTCCATCTGTTAATTTCGGACTGGGCCCAATTACTTGAGGTATCTTTGTATGCGTTTGCAGATATAGAATTGGGAATCCATTGTGCAATAATAAAACGATCAGCAGCATTAACAAATGCCGTTGAAACATTGTTCGATTCATGTAATCATCTCCTCTTTTTATCGATGCTTATAACCATGGCGGCATGAACGTGTCATGCCGCCATTGCATTACTCCATTGACTTTTCTATTATCATTGCTCCGAAAAGGAGCACATACGTCTTGGAGGTTCGGAATTAGAATCTTTCGTTTAAGTCTTCATGAGAAATTAATGGAGGGAATGGATTTGTTGGCAAGGTTTGATACCAATAGCTGACAGACATCATGTCATCTTCGCGCTGCAGGAATCTTTTCCATACGCCATCGTCATCCTTCGTCCAGCCTAAATCTTGTACGGTAACCTTTATTTCCTCATTAAAACGGATGGGATCCTTCTCATGCCATCTATACAAACTAAATCGTTGTTGAACTTCATACAGTCCATCCGGCTTAGATATATGCGGCATCCCCATGTATAGACCTGAATATTCTTGATATTCACCTTCACAATCCCAGTTAAAAGCACCGCCGAAGTAATCCTCTAAGCCCGTTGTACAAATTGTTGGGTATTCTTTGTCACCGTCCAAATAAAACTTGAATTCGCCCTCGCCCCACCATCTTGAAGCGCGATTCAACCCTACGTACAACGCTGTACCAATATAAAGACCACTTCCTTTTACACCATCTAATAACGTATGCACGTCTTTATATTGAACTGGCATGCTAACTCTGAATTGTGCATGAAAATACCCGATGTTATTTTCAATCTTTTTCTCTTCCATATTCACTTGATAGTACACATATTTCTTATTTTTCGTTCTGTTTTCTAGTGTGATTCTAGCTCTTTTCTTAAAAGGCATCGGAATAAAGCAATTAAAACCACGATTAGGGTGTACCGCCATAAAGCATGAATCTACCTGATACTGAGGACCAGCATTCCAGTTACCATCCTTCATATGATGTGGTCCTGACCAGCCATATAAGAAGAAATCCGTAATTGGACATTCAACGGAAGGAACCTCTTGATCGTCCCAATACATGCGAATAATGACACCGCGATCGACTTCACCAGTTAGCCAAATACTTTTAATAACACCTTCAGCCTCAATATTCATCATTTCAAATTCTGAATATTCATCAATAAGAACGTTTGGTCTGGATTTCCAGCCTTTCCCTAAGTGCTCTCCAGCAGAACCTTTTTCAGGCTCCGCCATTGCCCCCTTCCCTTTTTCCCCTGTTGGGTTTTCAGGCGTAATCGTTCTCGATACAAAATCCTCTAGTTGGTAAAATTGCTTTGTCATGTGAAATTCCTCTCTTTCTCCTAATCCATAAATTCGAATTTAGTTTTAGTTCGTGTAATAGGCTTCAAATTCAACTATAGTTGTAAATGTGAAGTCATTGCTATGCTTGTACGGCTTTCCATAAATCCGAATACCATCTCCCCAAGAATCATCAAAGGTAAAGGTATAGCTTGTTCCCGTGTTATTGGCTGCTGGCCCAGCTGTATTATAGTAAGGATACTGTGGTGTTACATTTAATCCTGTTACATCTACCCATACAGCGTATTGTCGAACCTGTACTTTGAGACTGTTATCTATAAACCAACCACCGTCAGGGAACATTGGACCTGTCGTATAAACTACTTTGTTAAATCCGTAATAATTGTCAAACGTTAATCCCCAGTAATCTTCTTCTCTACCTTGCGCGCTCTCATTTAAGCTCGTTGCAAAATTCCAATTGGCAGTGTTTTTATTTTCATCTGTCATTTGACCTAATGCATTATTGAATTGATCACCTAATGAGACAAGGGCCGCTCCTTCTGTCAATGCAATATTGTCATCATTTTTGGCATTAACAGGAGTAGGCACTACTACCGTAACATCGTGTTGTGCAGTTTTACTCCCATCAACAGTTGTTACAGTAATCGTTGCGGTACCTAATTCAATACCTGTTACAACACCCTGATCATTTACCGTGGCTACTGTTTCATCACTTGATACCCAATTTACTAGTTGATTGGATGCATTTTCTGGCGTTATGTTTGCTGTGAGCGAAATCGTTTTACCTTTTTTCACTTCATCCGCACCAGCAATCGTTACACCTTCAACTGAATTTGTTATAACTGTCACATTATGCGTATCTGTAGCAGTTCCATCTTCAGACGATACAGTTATGGTGACCGTTCCACCTTTAATACCTGTAACAATTCCATTCTCATTAACCGTTGCAATTGTGCCGTCAGAGGTTTCCCAGATCAGCATCTGACCTTCTGCACTTATCGGTGTTACATTTGCTGATAATGCGATAGTATCGTTTACTGCAACTTCATCGTCACCGGAAATACTAAGTGCTTCAATTGTTCCAGGCATCCCTGGTGTATCAGCATCTTGATCTACATAATAGACTTCTAGTTCAGAGATAGAAGTGAAAGCTAGATTATTCGTGTGCTTATATGGTGTACCATACACTCGAATTGCATCACCCCAAGTATCGTTGAACGTAAACGTATAACTAGTTCCTGTGAGCTCCGTGTCTCCACTTATCGCCGGTCCTGCAGTATTGTTGTATGGGTACACTGGTGCAACCTGTAAACCCGTCACATCCACCCACTGACCATACTTTCTTACTTGCACTTTAAGGCTGTCATCAATGAACCAACCACCGTCTGGGAAGATTGCGCCAGTGGTGTATATGACTTTGTCGAACAAATAGTTTTCATCAAATGTAAGCCCCCAGAAATCTTCTGTCTTCCCACTTGCACCGTCATAACTATCTGCAAAATCTACAGAACCATAATCTGTGCTACCAGCAGCCAAATCTTTGAATGTCTTAACACCATCTGTCATAACTCTTAACGCATTTTGTCTATGATCCTGTTTAACTACTATACCAGTAGCATAAGTTGACAAGTTATCATTTGGATCCGCATCATTCGTTGGCTGAGTTACCGTATTTGTTTCGGGATTAAATACCATTATTTCATCAACCTCATGACGATAACCTGAGGATTGCGCATTTTTGGTACCTAGTGTAATAAGCTCTAATTTATACGTCTTATTTTTATTCAATCCCCTTTTACTATAGGTTTCAGTACCTTGAGCGTGCGTAGCTTGGTATCCATCATGAATAATTTCTTCTACTATCACTTGATCAGTTAAATTTGTTAATGTAATTTTTTGACTTGTCCAAAGTCAGGACCTCGACCGCCATATAATGTGATATCTCTGCCTTTGAAAGTAAACGCAAGAGCTGCACCAATATCATCGCCAATGTCTACAAATCGACTGTCTCCGTGATTATTAGTTTCAGGCTTTGCACCTGCAATCATCCGATCGTGGAAGAAGTACCCTGTTCCCGCGTGGAATGGATTATAATACCACTTGTTATTGAACACCAGTTCACCATCTGTATTGTTGTATCTTCTCATCTCAGGATAAATAATTTCCTTGTTATTTGATCCTAAGTGAGATACATCAGCAGTATGACCTGCAATCCATACTTCCTGACCATATTCATATGCACCCGCATCTGGTGTTCCATCCGTCACATAATCTGTAAAGCCATCAATTGCAATGCCTTTATTTATAGCCGGAGAGTTAGCTTCGAGTGCAAAAACGTCTCCCTTCAGATCCTTAGAGCTTTTTACTAGATCGTATACAGGCGTGTTGCTTACATTTAATGCATCAAAGATTTCTCCTGCAAATAATGGGTTTTCGTATCTAACATTATTTTTTTGATCGTTCCCTAATGTAATCGGTAGGTTTGTTGATAAGTTATTGTACACTTTCACATTTTCCATCGGACTATTAATACCTACAGCACTGCCAGACCCACCATGTGAATTTACAAGTGTATTATTATATATTTGATGATTTACTGCAGGAGAATTCAAGAAAATTCCTTCCATCGTTTCAGCATTCCACGTTACATTATGATGCAGTATAAAATTACTGGAACCGTTGTCCAAATATATACCGGCACCAGCACCCTCTGCCAGATTATCATGAACCCAGTTGTATGCTATTTCGGTACCTTTACCATCTGTAATGTAACAATAGGCAACACCTAAATCTTTTGAAAGTTTCCCAGAATTATAGATATCGTTATACATTAATCGGGATCCCTGCACAAAGTTAAATTGCAGAACAGAACGTCCAGCATTGTACATTGTATTTCCTAAAATATCATGATTACTACCAATTACAGATAGGACACCTGCTTCTGTAACATTTGAGTTACCGTTTCGCATAATGTTATTTCTAACCGTATTGTTCGATCCTTTAACAGTTACAACATCACCAAAGCTGTTTTCTAATAAGCTGTTCTCAAGTACGTTATGGCTTCCGCCAATATATACACCTACATCCGTCCAAGTGCTATCCCACCATGGAGATATTGTGGCATGATCACCCCAGCCACCTCTACTATAGGTGAAGTGTATCCATGGATCGGATGAAATATATTTAAACTGCGTATCACTAATTACATTATAATGGGCATCCTCAAGATTAGCTGAAGCGCCGAACACTTGAATACCTTCAATGTTGATATAATCTTTGTTGCTTAAATCAAATGCCCATTTTCTTTGTTTAATAGATACTTTTGGTGCAGCTCCAGCTGTTAAATCTGCATCATTAGGCGCCCATAGATATAAATATCCATCCTCATAGTGCCATTCCGTTTGTGCATCAAGCTCTTCTAACTTATTAAAGATATAAAAACGGGATTGAGGGGCCGCAATTCTATGCCACTCTTTTGCCAGTGGTGCATCAAATGTCACTCTGTTATTGACTGAACCCGTTATTATACTCGTTTGAGCAGACCATCTGACATGACTCCCGGTATACATAATCGTGGCATCTTTCCAATAATCATTCGGCTTGTTCTCTCCATTAAATTCTGCAAATGTCATGCCGCCATCTACTAAAGCCCCATAATTGTCCAGTTCTAATTTGTCATAGAGCTTATCTGCTTGCATATTCGGGTATCTCGCCTGATTCATTTGCTGCTCTATCCCATTTGAGTTCTGGACGTACACATCTAGCGCTAACTGTTTAGTGCCGACTGTACCATCGATTTTTGGATAGGTTGTTGTTGCTAGATCAGTTCCAATATATGCTCTGTAAATAGGTTTATTTTGCGCCCAAGCAAATTCACTCGTATCAGGAAGCTCCTCCCACCCCGTCACAGTATCCGCACCGCTTACAACTACTTTTTCACCATCCGCTGCTTTATAAGTGATGGCCTTACCTTCTTCTCCACTTTGGCTTGGCTTAACCGTTTCTTCATAGATCCCTTCTCTGATGACAGTCGTATCACCAGCAACCATCGTATCTGCTGCTTTTTGAATGGTTCTCCATGGATTGTTTTTGGAGCCGTCACCTGTTGTGTCACTTCCAGTTGTGGCAACATAATACGTATTGTCACTAGCGGGTAAAGTACCCGGTGAATCATTATATGAATTTTCGTTACCAGGCTTCACAATGTTCCCTTGATCATCAACAAATACGATCGTACCGCCTAGCACTACTTCTCCACCGATCATCACACGATCTACCGTCTCATCAATTATTATCTTCGTTTTTCTCGTTTCCAGTGTGACGTCGTTTGCTTCAATTGTTGCATTTTTTACGCTACCTTCTCCTGCTATAACAGCACCCTTACCCTTATTGCTAACAACCAGGTAAGTCACTTCTCCGTCTGGGGAAATTTCCAGTTCAGCAGCTGCTTCGATATTGACTGCATTCACCTTTCCCTTAATAACAACTTTGCTTTCCGACAAAAGAATGACATTGTCATACGTTCCTTCAAATATGACATCATCGGATTGCTTCTCTACGATTACATCAAACTTAATCGTTTGATCAGACACTATTCTCATGACTTATGCAGTTCACGAGATTAACTGGTAATTGTGAGAATCTATGCTTGAATAAACCGGCCACCAGGTCATTAAGAGCTGGGGCGGCCAATAAGCCGAAAT
>NZ_JBHTJZ010000027.1:0-16501 GCF_042675905.1 Paenibacillus chungangensis
GACTTGTTGTTTAAATCATATTTTCTTATCCGCAAATACTCGGTTATGATTGAGGTACAGCTTGCGGGGATAGTAACTACTCGTGATTTGTTCCCTTTTCCAGTCGAGCGCACCTTTGTTGGAAAAGACGGAGTTGCTAACGTGATGTCGTTCAAAGTGATGTCGCAGAGTTCCTGTGCCCGTGCCCCAGTGGCATATAATACCGCCAGCATCGTGACATCACGCTGTCCGATTGCTTTCGAAGTATCGGGCAATTTTAGTAATAATTGAATTTCTTCTTTCAAAAAATATTTGATGATATTATTCTTCGGCTCTTTTTTCTTCGTGGAAGATATCGCTTCAGAATAAAATGGCAATGATGACGAAAAAGATTTCTTGGCGGCATATTTTGCAAACGCAATAATCGCTGAGCGGCGAACATTGCGCGTTTTAGCAGTACATTGACGCTCTTGTTCGAGATGGACNAGCAACTGAAAAGCGTACTGGTATGCTGTGATCGTGTTCACGCTTAGCCCCTTGGTAATAGGCAGGTATTCGGTAAAGAATTCTGACAACAGACGAGTGAGCTCATCAGGTTTGCTTTTCACTCGAAATTCACCTCCGGAAACAGATTTCCAACACTCTCATCCATACGGGCATGCGAGTTTTTATACAGCACATAATTCGTCGTGATATATTTTTCAGTTCCTACCAGAGATTCATGCCCAAGATATGCCGCAAGTCGGGGTCCGGATTCTTCCAATGGTCTCCCTTCCGTTTCCGATTTCAAAAATGATTTGAACGCGAAGTAGTGTCTTAAGGTATGAGGGGATATAATACGCTCCGAGGGCACGCTACGTACGTTCGGGATGCAGGCTTGTTCCAATATTTTCAAGAACCAGTTCCTAAACGTGTTTTTCAGGTATGGACGCCCTTTTATGCGGTCACGGCACATTTTCCGCTACGAGACCGCTCGCGAGTGATGCTCTGAGGGCATGTGCGCCATGGTGTCTATCGCCAAAATCGATCCCGGATTGACGGAAATGTTTCGCGGCGATACGGCATATCGCTCCGCTACTTAATTTCGGCAGCACACTCTTCCGTAAGCTTTTTCGGCAAGTAAGGAATATATAGGGTTCAACAGAGTCGCCACGGGCGTTGTTTATATAATCATGCAAGGCTTCTGCTATTTCTGGCAATAACGTCAATTGATTTGCAACCCCTGTTTTTCGTTGTTTAAACTCAATCATCGCTTTGACAAAATCAACATTTTCGAAGCGAAGGAAACTGATGTCAGAAGAACGCATGCCTAATCGTGCTGCCAACAAAAGAATGGCATAATTACGTTTTCCCACTTCATTTGAACGATCAACGCTTCCGAGTATCGCCTCAATTTCCTCGCTATTATACACCGAGGGGATGCGCTTCCAATACTGCATATGTGGCACGATCCCCGCGTAATTGTACTTTACAATCCCTTCCTTGACCAAAAATGCAAAGAGCTTCCGTATGCATGCTGAAAACTGAGCTTTGCTTGTAACCCGGTCAAACGCACCCAACAGCGCTTTTGCATCGACAGCATCCCATGATTCTATGCCATTCTTCGTAAAATCTCTACATAGCTTTATTGTAAATACACGATATTTGTCAATGGTGCATTGTCGCAAATTTGCTCTCTCCAATGATTTGAGATACTGCTCAAGCCCCTTTTTGAAAGGTTCTGGGCACTCATAATTCACTCGAAGATATGTATACGAATACTTACCGTTGTCAAGGTACTCATTAAAACGTCGTATGATCAAACGCTGGTGCTGATAACCAGCTTTCTTTAGATACATTAGGCGCTCTTCCGATTTCAGAAATTCCTCACCTATTTCTGTGGTATACGTTTCATAGCCATTTGCATTCGCAAATCGATCAGCAAATTGATCGTCCCTCTGTAGTGCCTTGTAATGTCGTGGGTGTAGCCTTTCTTGACCAGAAAGTCCGTAAAACCAACGCTGTACTCCGAAAAGACAAGCTCATTGACGCGATTCACGTAAAGCCGTGTCTTAAGCGAATTCAAAGAACAGTGAGGGAGCGGCGGTATGTATGAACTACGATTCCACCAAGAAACTTGTCGATGGCGTGTCTACGAAGGAATGAGGTTGCTCTACCCCTTGCATTGCGGGGATCCGATTATGTTTGAGCTCAGCAACGTGTTTTTTTAGCTGAAATGGAGCTTGATACGAAGCGGTACGTTGTTTTTGGGGGCGTGAAATTCTGGCTTCATACCAAAACCAAATACCACATGTTACTTCTGAACTGACCTGCCGATAGCAGGTCTTTTCCTTTTGCCGTCAGTCTGTTAGGCTGAATCTGATCGCCCAATCCATGTCGGTGACGAATGCAAAAAGCCACCGTCATTGGCGGTTCCGAATTCACCGACAATTAAAGTGGCTGATGACAGTCTATAAGTGGCGCTTAATAATTATCTATTCGTATGTGCAATCTATAGAATTTTGTTGATATTCAATGTCTTTTATCGTTCGTGTGATCGGATGAAGGGTTACAATATAAAATTCCCAATAATGCAAAAAAAGACGCCGAAAAGTGTGGATGATTTTGGAAGTATATAATATACTATTTACAAAGAAGTCAAAAGATTGGAGGAATGTAGAAATGGATTTATCGGGAATCTCTAAAAGAACGAATCAGATTGTATTAAAAGCAATTGGAGGAACTCAATTCAATCAAAGGGTGATATCAGTGCAATGCACTGTGAACGATGTGCTAAAATTTTTAGAGATAGATCGAGAAGTACAAAGGGACATAGACACCGAACGAGTAGCTTCCATTAGTAAGTACATCCAATACGGTTTGGAAGGAAATGATATATATTTTTCCCCGCTGATTTTTTCAGCTAGAGGACAAGGAAAGTTTGAAAGTGAACATTGTGAATATCACTTAAATATGAGTGAGCGACTAGTTATTTTGGACGGGCAGCATAGGATAAAAGCCTTTGAATTATTAAAGTATAGGCTAGAAGCAATGATGGAGCAAAATAAAAATGATAAAAAAGTAAGTGAAAGTTACTATTCACTCATAAGTTTTCCTCTTACCATACAGATTTTTCTGGACTTAAATATTAATAAGGAACGCCAACTATTCACAGATGTAAACAGCAAATCGTCTGCGGTTAATAATACCTTGTTAGTCATGTACAAGAAGGGTGACTTATACGGAGACCTTGTAAGAGAAATTGTTCAATTTCATCCAACAATTAATCCCGATGAGTTTGAATGTAGGTCAAAAACAACAAGAACTAAACTTGCCACTGCAGCAACGTTGTATGTTCTAGCACATACACTAAACGAGGGAACTATTCATAGGAAACAGAACACAAAGATAACTCAAGAGAATTATAGATTGTTTAAGAAGAATACAGAAATGTTTCTGACATTGTTAAAGAAGTACACACCGAAAGATGCATTAGATCGGGATAAATATGTGGTTTATTCTTCAAATGTTTTAATATCTATTGCTAAGTTTGTCTATGATACAAAAATTAGATATCCAAACGCAACAATGGAGGATATTTTCAGAATAACAATATATTCCGTTGATTGGAGCCATAAGAATAACGACTTTAAGAAGCTTGCGGCGAAATTTAACAACCAAACAAAGAAATATAATTTCGGTTCTATTGGTAGAATTGTTAGAACATTCTCTCAATATCTTAGTGACAAGTATGATGCTAAGGAGGAGCAATTATTATTATGATGAAGACATTTATAAATGGAAGCATTGACACTATAAACTTGTCAAAATCAAAAGGATTAATGTCTACTCAAATGGCGATAAAAGACATTCTAAAAGTGTACAAAGTTGATAAATTTGTTAACCGTGATTTGTCATATAATCGACTTCCTAGTCTATTAAAATACTTCGAAAAATCTGATTCAGAAATTGGCATATACCTACCAGCACTAGTTTTTTCCTTTAGAGGGAACCCTGTTGAGGTATATGATTCTAAGAAAGAGCAACTTGTGCTCGATGAATCATACAAAATGGTTGTATTAGATGGACAGCATAGAATTAAGGCTTTGGAAAAATATATTGAAAAGATCAATGATGAAGTTCAAAAAGTGAAATTTCTTAAGAACAGTTTAACAGTTCAGATATATTTTGGTTTAAGTGCAGAAGACGAGCGCAAACTTTTTACTGATATTAATTCCAACGCAAAACGAGTATCTATGTCATTAATTACACAGTATGATTCAAGGGATATAACAAATCTATTGATTCAAGAGGTATATAAAACAACTCCAACTTTGAAAATAGTAGAGATCGAATTGAATAAAAGTAAGGTGATAAGGCCAAATAATACTGCTTTCTCGACAGGGGTTCGGTTGAAAACATTTATCAATTTGTTGTTGTTTGGGAAGAAGACACTTGCAAAGAGGGAGGAGCAAGTTCTTATTTCCCAGTACGACGAAATAGTTAGTTACTTGAATAAATTTTTCGCAATTTTTTTTGGGGTGTTACCACAGACACCGGGCGATGTAACAAAATATGTACTTGGGCATGAACCCATTCAAAATGCAATTGCTACTTACTTACATGAATCAATCATGATTTATAGTCCTTCTGAAGGCATAGCATGGTTAGATCAGTGGGAAGAGGAAGTAGAACAGCTTGATGTAGTAGATTGGAATGTTAAAAATGGAGACTGGAACAAATGGGCTATAACTGTTAATCCTGTGAAGGGGAGTTATAAAGGGTTCTTGGAAACAGTTTCACCAGAAGTAAAATCATATATCGGAGAAAAAATAGGATGAACATACGAAAGCCACTCCTAATGTGGGAGCGGCTTTTGTGCTATATACTACTATAAATCTTGTAGTCAAATTGTACTTTGTGCTTAGATACACTACGGTGAACCGTATTATAAGTGACGGCGAAAAATTGGGGTGTACGGGAGAGGTTGGAGTGTTGTGGGGACGTGGTGGTTAAGGGAAAAGTTTATGTTGTGCTTAACAAATAAATTGGTTTATTTTACTCGCGAGTAAGACGATGGTGATCAAAATCGCACGGAGCTGATAATTACATGAAAGAAATACTAACTGATGACGATCTACTGTTCATGGAATTAATTGTATTATGTTTCGAAGAAGAATTGAATAAATTTTTAGAGGATGCAAACGGTGAGAGTGAACTTGTGATTATTCTGAAAGGGCATTTATATATTGAAAATCAATTGGATAACTTATTGAAAAAATCGCTTGTCTATCCAGAAATAATTTTAGACAAGAGAATGAGATTTGTAGATAAAACAAGACTTGCTGTTGCAATGGGACTTATCCCAAGACCAGAGATACATCCAATTCTTCGTCTTAACGATATAAGGAATGCCTTTGCTCATAACCTTTCATATCAACTTAATGAAAGGGATATTTTTAAGGTAAACGACTCATTTTCTAAGAGGCAAAAGCAAAATTATCAACAGTATAAAGACAAACATAAAGAAAAATTTGAGCTGATTGAGAACCTCAAGTTATCGATTTTTACTGTATGGATTACAATTTTAGAGGATTTTCTTATCCCTTCTGATTTAAGAAATAAGTTAGAGATGTATAGACAGTGGATGAAAGACCAAAAGAAGAAAAAGAACAGAACCAAATTAGAAATCAAAGACTGACGTAAGGCTTCTAAAACAACTAAAAGGGTTGTTAAATCCTGTACAAAAACTGGAATATCACAGGAACGTAAAGCCAGCGCCCGACAAGAAAAAGCGCTTCGGCCGCATGACCTATCCCCATCAGCCCATGCGCGTGCTCTTGCTAGAGCAGGTGTACCGGGCGTTCAAGATTTATTGGGGAATAAGTGACATAAGTGATAGCGAAAAATTGAAGTGTTAGATATGGCAGGGGAGTGTGACATATGAATTTGCAGAGCCTCTGAGTTTCTTAGGTTTCAGGAGTTCGTAGTTCTTTTTGATTAGAGCTGGATACGTTCTGGAAATATGAAGCGGTGGTCACAACAGAAAGCTGGGAAGCCATCGACGTATGGCGATTCTATAACCAACGCTGCTGTATGGAAAACTACATCAAAGAAGGAAAAAACGGTTTTGTAATCCACCGTATCGCAACACAATCCTTTGCTGCGAATGAGATGGATCTCTTGCTGAAACTGCTGGCTTACAATCTTTTCGAGCGCTTTAAGCTTCAATGTTGCGATCCGATTCAACGATCATTTACCATTCAGCGGTTTCATCGGGAATTTATCCAGTGTGCTGGCGTACTCGTTCCAAGCGGTCGTCAGTTTACCTTGAAGCTGGCTGAGTCGTTCCAAAACCGCTGGGCGTGGCTTCGAATGGAACGAAAAAGTATTTTATTGGAATGATTGATAATCCCAAAATAAGTCTTGGAAACTCCGTTGCCCCTTCATGTGGGGAGGGGAAGTTGTCTGCAATTTCTACAAGGACTCCAAACTTGTTAAAAATAATCACCATAACTGGATGAGGTTTCCTATCCCGCTTTTAGGAGAAGCTTGTACTTATGCACTTTCGTAATTCAAGGTTAATATGATGGCGGACCTATGATACTTCTTGTAAGCTTCTGCTTGTTCTCATATCTTGCGACATGAGTGACTTTCTTGAAGGTGTTTTTATTTGGTTCACGATATGAAGTCAGTTTGTTTTTACTTCGCCTTCAGCAGATTCATAATCATGGTGATGGCTTCTGCTCTCGTTGCTGTCGCATCAGGTGCGAACACGTTATTGCCAATTCCCTCTATAATACCTGCTTCTCTTACTGCCAGAACTTCAGGCTTTGCCCATGCCGGAATATCGCTGTCATCTGCAAAACCTGTAAAATCCACAGTTGCCATGCCTGCTCCATATGCCCGAGCAATCATTGACGCCAGCTCCGAACGTGTAATGTTAGCGGTTGGACGGAATGTACCATCGCTATATCCAGTCACAAACCCTGCGGCTACTGACTGAGCTACCGCTCGATGTGCCCATCCGCCAATTTTATCGTTATCACTAAAGCTGAGCGTGGTTCCATCTCCTAGCGGCTTGAGGGCATTCATTAGCATTACTGTAAATTCAGCACGTGTAATCGTTGCATTCGGTTGGAATGTTCCGTCTGAATAACCAGTGACAATTCCTTGGCTAGTAGCTTGACGAATTTTCTCTTCTGCCCAGTGTCCAGCGATATCGGAGAATATTACTTATGGTTTGATTTCTATGACCAGTACCGCAAATTTTGCGAGAAGATATACTTCTGCGGTAATGACATCTCCATTAACTTTACCACCGATTTCGATCCAGCGTTGTTGTGCTTCATTGAAGTAGTAAATTGCAGCGTGTTGCCCGTCTTTTACTTTGCTAGTATCGAATTTGAGTGTAAGTGTAACGGGCTTATTAAGGTTGCCGGTGACATTTGTCAACAGCTCATATACTGGGCTCACAAAGACGAATCCTTGTTGTTCAAGACTTTCAATGTCCTATAGTCTTTCTATGGTAAGGGTTAGTTGTTGATATGTTGCTCCACTCGGGATCGATACGGAGACTTCATCATTAAGCTTTAACTCACCATCCCGATCAACTGGCAACGTAATTTCCCCATCAGTTGAAGTAATTAGAGGTGTTGGTACCGAGCCGCCGCCACTTGGATTTCCACCACCCGTACTTCCACCGCCGCCATTATTGATTGGTGCGGCTGCACGAGTAACGGTGATTGAGTATACCTTTGTAGTCCCTTTTTGAGAGGTAACGGTAACGTTAATCGTGTTTTCTCCAACCACCAGATTCGTGTTCCCTGCCAGTTGAACGTTAGCATTGGGATCGGATGTCGTTTGCGTAATGGCTGCTGATGTTTGAGCATGCGAGATGCTAACAAGGTATGGACCGGTATTTCCTGATGCAAAGTCTGTTAACGGCTTTCCATCTACTCGGAGATCGGTCAAGTTAGCGTCATTCGATGCGTCTGCACGAGTCACGATGATCGTGTATTCAACGATACTTCCTTTTGTGAGGTTACCGTAACCGTAATTTCATTTGGTCCAACCACAAGATCCGTGTCCCCTGCCACTTGAAAGGTAGCATAAGGATTGGATAATGTGGGCGTAATTACAACTGATGTTTGAGCATAGGGGATGCTTGCATCGTATGGACCGATTTCGTCTGAGTCAAAGTCTGTTACCGTCGTGCCGTCTATTTGGAGATCGGTTAAGTTAGCATCATCTGGTGTGTAGTTACTTACATAAATCGATAAGTTTTGTGGTGTACTCGAATTAAACGTAAATGTCAAAACTGTAGTTTGGTCCATGTTTAAAGTGTTCAAATATTCCTTTTTAATGGTAACGGTAGAGCCATCTAAGGTGTAATCGGTGTTTTCTATTAATGGAGTTAATCCGTTCATAATTCCTGTGAGCAGATGACCATTTAATTGCAGATTTATCGTTATATCTGTGTGATCATCCCCCTGTATATATGTATCAAATATCAAATCATTAGGCGTGATCTTGCTATCGATTGTGGAAAGCATAAGCGAGTCATTTTTTCCGGCAGAGATCGCGGTAACAGCTCTTGTGAATTGAATTTATTTAGGGGAAAGTTACTTATCTCCCCTACGGGTACTGCATGATGTATCTGTCGAACATTCTAGATTTACCAGCATGCTGTAAAGGAAAAGGGCATTACCATGAGCATGTCCCGCAAAGGAACGCCCGCTGATAATGCCCTAACCGAATCGTTTCATTCCACACTAAAGTCTGAAACGTTCTAGCTTGAAAATCTCACTTGTACAACGACGGCAATCGTTGTACAAAAGGTACAAGAGTACATCCATTACTATAACGCAATTCGTATTCAAGCGAAACTTGAAAAACGCTTCATGCGAATGAATTACTGTACGCCATCTTCAAGCGACTTGGTCCAAGTCTCGCTGCCGTCGGCATTGCGTTCGGCTTCGTGAGAGATAGTCGCTTCTTGTACTTCCCCGAAGCCCCAGTGCGTGGTCGGCATATCCGGGAACAACGGCTCCAGTCCCTTGAGAGGACCGCGGAACAGCATGCGGTTAATCATGGTGACGGCTTCGACGCGGATGATGGCGGCATCCGGTCTGAATGTGCCGTCTTGGTAGCCGGACAGGAAGTGTCCGCTGTACAGAGCTTCGACCGTATCGGATGCCCAGTGGCCGGCTGCATCCGCGAAGTGCGGGTCTGCCGCTGCGCTAGCGTCGAGCTTCAAGTAGCGGGCCATAACGGTAGCCAGCTCGCCGCGGCTTACGGCTGCTTCAGGACGGAACGTGCCATCCCCGTAACCGCCGAAGTACTTGTGTTTTGTTGCAATCTTGATGTAATTTGCTGCCCAATGATCTTCGGCGACGTCGCTGTAAGGACTTACTGTCGTTTGTTTGACATTCTCGGTTAGGCGCGCCACAATCGCGGCCAGTTCGGCGCGTGTAAGCGACTTGTTCGGCTTAAATTCGCCGTCCGGGAAGCCCAGGATGTAGCGTTGATGCTTCAGGTCGTCAAAACGTTTGGAGAACACTTGAATTTTTGCGGACGACTTGGCGTTGGCCGCCGCAGCGGAATCCCCGCCGCCATTCGAGAATACACCTGCGATGTCGAACGCATTCTCAGCTTTGTCCAGCTGCGGCCATTCGACGATGACCTTAAAGCTGTCGCCTTTCTTCGTCTCGACGTTGGATACGTTCCACGTAATGATATTGCCCGTTACTGTACCGCCGTCAGCGTCGACGATCTTTACGCCCTCAGGGATCGTTATCGATACTTGGCCTTTCGGCAGGTTTGTATTGCCTTGGTTCTTGTAATCGACGGTAATTGTCGATTGGCTGCCTTCTTCGACCAGGTTGCGGTCTACGGAGACGGTCAGCGCGAGATCCGGTTTAGCCGGCGGGATATAGATCGGTGTGTACGGATTCAGCTTCAAATCATGCTTGACGATGTCCCATTCGACGGGGATCGTCTGGCTGCGATAGCTGTGGTAGCCGTTTTTGGTTACAACTAGGTAGTAGTCGGTCTCCGGATACACCATGTAGGCGTAGAATCCGTGCGCGTCGGTCAGCTGCGTTGGGCTGGCATTGTCGTTCGGAGCAAAACCAGTAAGCACCGGAAGGGTTACGCCCGTATCAGGCGTACGGCCCTTGTTCCGGTTTCGCTGGGTGTCAGCATAATAAAGCTTGACTTCCGCGCCTTCAATCACTTTATTGGTGACGGCATCGGTAACCGTGCCGTACGGGTCAACCAATTCCTGATTGATGTTCATTTCTCCGTTACCCGAGACAGATACGGTACCGCGCCCCATTACGATCTCGACGCCGGTCTCCAGGATATAACTGATTTCGAGCTCGTACTCTTCGCCTGCGACTAAGCCGTCGGCGTTAAACACGCTTGGAATGCCGCTTTTACCCTTCTCGCCCAGCGGGAATGCTTTTTTCTTGCCACCTTCGGAAATGTAGTTGCCAGCAGCGTCCTTCAGGTAGACGACGGTGTTGTCGCGAATATCGTCGCTGAGCATGCTTGTCGTACCGTCCGGCTGCTTGAACAGGATCAAGCCGGAAGCGGTTTTCTCAGACGGGAATGTGTCGCCGTTGCCTGTAATTTGATCGGATTTTGCTTTCTGTACATACGTGATCTCGGTTGGCACACCGCCAACTTCAACGGTTCGGGTCACGTTCAGATCGTAGGTCTCGCTGCCATATGGAACAGCAACCGAGTACGAACCATCCGCTTCTACAGGAACGTCTTGGACAAAATCAACGTTTGGATCGATCATGCCATCACCGTTCAAATCAAGTGTAATCGTCACTCTTGCATCGGTTATCGGTTTGCTCTCGGATCCGAAGCCTTGCGTCAGCTTGCCTTCGATTTTTGCAGGCTGGAACGTAATGGTGATATTATCTTCAGCCGACAAACCTTTGCTTACATCGTGAACTTTTGCCTGAATCACATTGAAAAGTTCCGCTGTGCCTGAAATCTTATCGGACTTGTACGTTACAATAGCGATTCCATCCGCATCGGTGATTGCGCGGTTGGAGCCGACAATCGTTCCGGGATACAGGCCAGCCGGCAGAGTAAATTCAACTTCGACACCAGCGATCGGATCGCCATGTTCAGTCGTTACTTTGGCGAATAGCTGCGTCGTCGTTTTGCCATCCCCGAGGATTTTCTCCGGATTAGCTGTTAGCTCCAAGTTCGTCTTCAATACGACGAATGCATTATCGGCGAGCTTATCAGTAGGCTCCTGTGCCAGAGCCGGTTGGTTCGCCACAGGGAATGCGCTGAAGCTTACTGCATAAGATCCCGGCGTTGTCGATACAGGCAGCTTCGTGGTGGTGTTCGTCCACCGTTTAAATCCGTCGGCCGCATACGTAGTCGGATTCGCCAACGTCAGATCAATGTTGGTGCCTTGTACATTGGCAACGACGCGGTCTGCCCAGATTGTGCTGATTGCATGAAGATCAAGCGCTTCATCCGGCAGAGCTTTGAATGTTACTGGGTTGCCCGGCTCAGAATAGCCGACCCAGCCTTCCAGCGTCTTGTGAACGCGGATCTCGACAGTTGCAGGCGCGCTGGATTGTCCGCCTGCGGCGTCCTCGGTTGCGATATACTTGAAGCTGTCAGCGCCTGTGACGCCGGCGTTAGGCGTGTACGTGTATTGATTGTTTGTTCCTGGAACAAGAGTCAGTGTACCTTTTGTCGGGTCCTGCAGGATGCTGTACACGATTCCCGTTACACTGTCATCTGTCCCTTGCAGGGTGATGATAGGCGAAGGCTCTCCTTCTTCCATCTCGACGATCAGCGGCGAGACTACCGGGATGCCGTTATAGGAGATCTGGACAGAACCAGGTTGTTCCGAGTTCAACTTGCCATCGCTCGCTACCCAAGGGAAGCTGACCGTGCTGCCGTTCGGCAAGCTGGCCGATGGAGCAAATTTGAGCGTATCCAGCTGTGCTGGAGTGAGCATCGTTATTGTTCCTTGGTTAACATAGACAGCGTCGGTTACGCCTGCGTAGTAAAGCTTGCCCTTGCTGTCAAAGTCGTTCGGCAGCGTGATCCGGGCGTTGACCAACGTATCGCCTGCATCCGGATCCGTAAATCCGGGAGAGGTAGAGAAATCAGCTGCGGTGAACGAGATAATCTCGTTGGTTAATCCGGCTTTTTCGATCAGACCTGCCACTGGAGGCGCATTGATCTGGATCGTGACGGCAGCAGGCGTCTTCGCATACTGGGAGCCGTCAGAGCCATTCCATTTGAATGTGACCGTTCCCGTCTCGCCTGTTGCTGGTTCATACTGCAGGTTGCCAAGCTGAGCGGCCGGGATGACTTGGCCTTCTGTTACAGGCGTGTTGCCCAATTTTAGCTTGCCACCTGCTGGTACGTCCGTCAGTTTCACTTCCAACAGCGGGGTGCCTGGAGTCGGGTCCGTGTATTTACCGCTAAAATCGGTTGATTGGAATGTAATCGGGCTATCGCCTTTGTCCACTTCTTTGACGATCGGGTCCACGCTCGGAGCTGGATTAGCCGATATCGTGAAATCGGCGGAAGCCGCTGCATAGTTTCGGTCGTCGTTTGCATTCCATTTGAATGTCGTGCTGCCTACGAGTCCGGTCGTCGGATCCGGGACATACTTCAGCTTCGCGAGGTCGGATGCCGGAATCACTTGTCCAGCGGTTACGTCCACTCCGTCCAACTGAAGCTTGCCACTTGTCGGCAACACATCGATGCGTACATTCTCCAGCGCGGCGCTATTCAGCGTGCTGCCGCCGGGCTTGTAGAACTGATTGCGGAAATCGTTCTCCGTCATTGCTGTTGGTTCGTATTGTGTTCCGACTTTTGCGATATGTTTGACGACCGGTTTGATGTCGTAGTTGATCGTAACCGTACCGGCAGACGTGGATGTGTGTTTCCCGTCATCCGCATACCAGTCGAATTCGACTTTGTCGCCTTCAAACGCAGGATCAGGAACGAATGTAAGATTGGTCAGCACGCTGATCGGGTAAAGCTGATTATCAACGACTGGCGTAGTTCCCAACAGCAGTTGACCTTGTGCGGATGGCGGGAGCTCGAATTTAATTTGCTTCAGGGTATCCGATGGATCCGGGTCCACAAACTTGCTTGTAAAATCGGCTGCAGGTAAATTAACCGTGTTGCCTTGAAGGGCTTCTTTGACAACGGGATTCGCAACGGGACGAGCATTAACCGTAATGTTGACATCGGCATCCATCAAAGCGTATTTTGTGCCGTCATAGCCATTCCATTTGAAGCTTGCGATTCCATGGAAATTAGGCTCTGGCAAGAAAGTGAGGCTGCCGAGATTGCTTGCGTCAATTTCCTGCCCAAGTGCGACGTCGTCAGTTCCATTTAATTGCAGCTTGCCTTGAGCTGCCGGCGGAAGCGTAACGATTTTCACCTTGTTCAGGTTTGCCCCGTTCGCTTGACCGTTAATTTTAAAGTATTTGCTTGAGAAGTCGGTGGCTTCAAAAGGAATTGAAGGTGTATTCAATAGATCAAGCTTGTTGATATCTTGCACGACCGGGTCGAATGTCGAGATCGAATACATATGCTGTGCCTTTTGCGGGTCGGTTTTGTCCGTATGATTTGCGTTTAGTCCGGAATCCTCAAAGAGAATAATGTTGACTTTGTATTCTTTGGTTGGATCAAGGCCGGTTCCGAGCGAGATGTCATTCCATGGAACCTCTGTTCCTGCTGGTTTTTCCGGGAATAAATTTTTAGCTGTACCTAGATTTATTTCGTTGTCTTGAGCGTCCTTGCCAATCAGATTGATCTCCATGGAGTAGTCGCCTGGAACAATCGGCAGGAACTTCGTGTCGATTTTGGCTGCGCCGCCCTCGATTTTAATTGTAGCGTCAGTAATCTTCGCTTCGTCTTGAGCGCCGCCGTCAACTACGAGCTGAATCCAGTCGATCTCGGTAACCCAACCGGAGTTGAAATTAGGGGCACTCGGATGGTGATGGATGGAGACGCCTACATAGTTGTTGCCTAGGACTAAGCTGGTGTTGTCAACCTTCAATACCGACGTATTCCAGATGTTATTGGACCCTGAAAGAGCGCCGACGTATTTGGATTGCGGGAATTCCTTTCGCCACTCTGCAGTTCCGTTACTGCCCCAATCGGTACCGGGAGTTTGGTTGGCAAGTGTGAGGTCTGCGGGATTTCCGGAGAAGTATACCCGATCCCACTCTCCGCCGCCCCCATTCTTATACTCGTCGACGTCGTAAGCTCTTACGAGCACATAAGCGCTTTCTGTCGGCAGCTGTGTAACATTCATGATGCTTAATTCGATAGGGTAAAGGCTGTGACCATTTTTAATTCGAGGATCACCGTAATCGATATCGCCATCACCAACTCCCGGTGCAAATCCAGGTCCCTTCCAATTATCGGTATCTTCGAAATACGTTGCGCCTGTGTGTGTCGCAGCCTTAGCAGGCGCGGGCATGGTAGGTAGAATGGCGCCTAACGCAATAAAAACCGCAAGCACAGCGGACACGGCAGGATTATGAAATATTCTCTTTCGCATGTTTATGCTCCCTCTCTGGGTAGTTTGAATTTTATCCATCATTATACAGAATACAGGGAGAAACTGAACGAGATCTAAACAATTATCGACGAAAATACAGAAAAACCGACATCAATTCTCGAAAATTCGGGAATCGGTGTCGGTTGTGAGAAGCGGGGCATCTTCCTTAGAGGACTAATGAGGGAAAAGGAGATTCGAATTATGCCAAAACCGAAAATCGTGCACGCATATTCCGGCGGATTGGATACGTCGGTTATTCTGACTTGGTTGAAAGAGGGAGAAGCTGGGCTACTCGATTACGCGCTCGTGAATAATTGATTGGCACATTGGTGAAGTTCTCTAGGTTTGGAGAGCTTTTTTGACTTCATATGCTAGGGTGAGAGTTTTATAATGTGTAAGTGTAGATGATAATGGGGGGAGAACATGAATAAAAGGAAAGATATTTTAAATGCTTGGATTACGATAGAACAACTTGCTGAAGGTTCTATTAATCGCAAAGACAAATCGCTAAAACCCTTACATACAATGGAAGAAGATTGGGAAAAGTTTTTTACAGAGTTTTTAACTAAGCAAAAAGAACAACAAAATCTAACGAATAATGACTTTAAAAAGTCGGGCATAGTCTTATATTTTGATATTTTCGATTTTCAAGAAGTTGTTGATATATTGAGGGAGAAGTACAAGATTGCTAAAAGTTACGAAGACGTTAGTAATTCTGACAAATTCACCTTCTCAATTTATTTTAATAATGAATTGGATTTTATAGCAGACAAATTGTTTTTTACAATGAGCGGTTATATCCGCCAACATGGTATTTTACCGGAAGATATTTCAAAAGTTGAAAGCGTATTTAGAGAAGATTTGACCAGCAAGTTTGATGAGGGATTTAATTCCACCATTTCTGAGCTTTTTCAAAAGTATCATGTTTCCGTAGAAAATTTCCGCTATGCATTTGTGAAAAATTTGGAGAATGGGGATGTGAATTTACATTCGTTCTTTATTGAAGACCTCAACAAAGCAAAGATAATTACTAATACAAACTTGGATCGATATTTTAATGGTTTTTCAGGACTTAGACAAAATCTAGATGGCAATAAAGATTCCGATCATTTTAACTCCCAAATTTTTGAGACAACTATTTTACAACCTAAATACTATCCGCTGGGGCGATTCCCAAGTAATCCTAGTTTCGCGCTTTCGTTCATGCAGCAGGCTGCGGTGAATCTTGCACTAAACGACAAAAATGAGATTCGTAGTGTCAACGGTCCGCCAGGAACAGGAAAAACAACACTGTTAAAAGATATTTTTGCTGACTTGGTGGTACAACAGGCAGCGGAAATTGTGCAACTTGCTGATAAAAGGATGAAAGGAAGTTTAGTTTATTGGCAAAGTGCTAAAATTGGCGTTTTACCGTCCTCCATTTCAGATAAAAATATTGTCGTTGCAAGTTCAAACAATGGAGCAGTCCAAAACATTGTCAACGAGTTGCCTAAGAAAGAAACGATTGCTGACGATTTTCAAAAGCAATTGGATGAAGCAGATTATTTCAAAGATATATCTAATTCTGAATTAACCGGTCAAGGCTTCGGAAAGAACCGCGAGATTAAAACTGAGCTTTTAAACGAGGAAAATTGGGGATTGTTTTCGTTAGAGGGCGGCGCATCAACAAATATGAACAAACTACTTTTAAACATTGAAGCAATTGAAAAAGGTTTAGAAGATTTTGATCAAGCGAGCATAGGTGAAAGTGTATATCAAAAATTCTCCAGCCTGTACGATAAATTAAAACTTAAAAGAGAGGAGATGCAAGAATATAGCAAGAAAATGGCTTGTCTTCGAAAATTAAAAACTAACTATAAGGAGCCATGACTTATGCAGTTCACGAGATTAACTGGTAATTGTGAGAATCTATGCTTGAATAAACCGGCCACCAGGTCATTAAGAGCTGGGGCGGCCAATAAGCCGAAA
>NZ_JBHTJZ010000028.1:0-70334 GCF_042675905.1 Paenibacillus chungangensis
CTTGCTCATGATGTAATCCCCTCCATTGCTTGTTCCAGTATACAAAAAGGTACCCACAGTCCGCACACCTTTTTTCAAAGTGTCCAGTCTATGGGTACCAGTGTAGCAAGAGCCGTCTTCTTTTTTTTTGGATGATTCCCCTTGCATGTACATATAATGAAGAAAGTCTTGGGTCGTCGATGCCTGGAGCGGACTTATTGTGTGGGATTTGGGGGTGGTGAAATGGAGCGTTTTACGGACAAGCGATTGTTTGTATTGCTCATATATGTCATATTGTGTCTCATTGCAGTCTATTTCCTGTATATGCTCAAGCCGCTAATCGTGTCCGTTTATGTTTTTTTGAAGGCGGTGCTTGGGCCTTTCATTATTGCCATGATTATCTCCTATGTGCTGAATCCCGTCGTTACGCTTCTTCATGAGAGGAAAGTTCCGCGTACGATTGCTGTACTGCTCATCTATGCCGTGTTCTGTGTGGTCATTACCGTACTGCTTGTCAATATGATTCCGATGTTCATTGATCAAGTTCAGCAGTTGAACCGTCACTTGCCGGAGCTGAGCATGCGCGCTGAGAACTTCGTATCCGATATGAACAACACCTCATTCCTGCCTGACAGCTTCCGGGATGGCGTGAACAGATCGCTGGCGGCGATCGAGAAGCGGATATCGGAGACGCTGTTCCAATTCGTCAACAATATCGGCAATATGCTTGGCGCTGTCTTCATTGCGTTCATCATTCCATTCCTGGCTTTTTATATACTGAAAGATTTCGAAGTGTTCGAGCGGGCGATTATTACGTACTTGCCCAAGTCCCACCGGCAGAATACCGTCCGTTTGATGAAGGATATTGACCATGCGCTGGGCAGTTATATTCGAGGGCAATTTCTCGTCTGTCTTATCGTTGGCATACTGGCATATATCGGTTATCTGCTGATTGGGATGCCTTACGCGCTGCTGCTGGCGGGCATTGTCGCCGTGACCAATGTGATTCCTTATCTGGGACCGTTCTTCGGGGCCGCCCCGGCGCTGCTGATGGCATCCACCGTATCATTGAAGATGATGATATTGGTCGCTATTGTTAATACAACTTGTCAAATTCTTGAAGGGAATGTCATCTCACCTCAAGTGGTGGGCCGAACACTGCATTTGCATCCACTGCTTATTATCTTCGCCTTGCTCGTGGGAGGGGAGATCGCCGGTATTGTCGGCATGATTTTGGCTGTGCCGATCTTCGCCGCTTGCAAAGTCATTGTTCAGCATATGTTCGCCTATTATGTGCGCAGGAGAATCATTCGGTAGAAGGTGAAAAGAGATTTGACACGCTGCCGACCGCAGAGATATAATCTGAACATATATGTTAAAGCGTTGATGAAAACAAGTAGACCAAAGCCCGTCAGCCAGAGAGAGAGCTTCTTCGCGGGACACGCAAGTCCGTTCAGGACTTATGCGGCCGGCGTCGGTTGAGAAAGCTGTCATGTCGAAGGTTGGTCGAAAGCTCTTTTCGGAGTGTGAACGAACTTCATCGGCTGGACCCGTTATCGTCCTGCAAGGAGATTGTGCCCATCAGGGCCCAATAACCAGGGTGGTACCGCGAACTTTCATTCGTCCCTGTCGTTGACAGGGCTTTTTTTATGTCCATTTGTTTGCCTAATCAGAAGGAGGAAGACGTTTATGAATGCAAGTGAAATTCGTAAGAAATGGCTGGCGTTTTTTGAGAGTAAAGGACACAAAATTGAAGCAAGCGCATCGCTTGTGCCGCACAACGATCCGTCTCTGTTATGGATAAATGCGGGAATGGCGCCACTCAAGCCTTATTTTGACGGCAGGGTGAAGCCGGACAATCCGCGCATCGCCAATTCTCAGAAGTGTATTCGTACGAACGATATTGAGAATGTGGGTAAGACGAAGCGGCATCACACGTTCTTCGAAATGCTGGGCAACTTCTCCATCGGCGATTACTTCAAGGAAGAGACGATAAAGTGGGCTTGGGAATTCCTGACTGACAAGAAGTGGATCGGCTTCGATCCCGACAGATTGTCGGTAACGGTCTATCCGGAGGACGAAGAAGCGTTCAAGCTGTGGAACGAGGTGATCGGTCTGCCGGAAGAACGCATCTATAAGTTGGAGGAGAACTTCTGGGACATCGGTGAGGGACCTTGCGGCCCATGTACGGAGATCTTCTACGACCGCGGTGAGAAGTATGGGGATCTCTCCGATCCGGAGTGCTGGCCGGGTGGGGAGAACGAGCGCTTCCTGGAAGTGTGGAATCTCGTATTCTCCCAATTCAATCATAACAAGGACGGCAGCTACACGCCGCTGCCGAACAAGAACATTGATACGGGAGCCGGACTGGAGCGGTTCGCTTCCATTCTGCAGGATGTGGATTCCAACTTTGATACGGATCTGTTCCTTCCGATCATTAACCGGACATGTCAGCTCGCAGGCGTGACTTATCATCACAATGCGGAGCATGATGTCGCTCTTAAGGTCATTGCCGACCATATCCGTACAGTCGTCTTCTCCGTAGGCGACGGAGTAATGCCGTCCAACGAAGGGCGGGGCTACATTATAAGAAGGCTTCTGCGCCGTGCGGTGCGTTACGGCAAGTCGCTTGGCGTAGACCGTCCCTTCCTGCACGAGCTTACTCCTGTCGTGGGAGAAGTGATGGGCGTCTACTATCCGGAAGTGGTGGAGAAGAAGGAATTCATTGAACGCGTTATCCGCACGGAAGAGGAACGCTTCCATGAGACGCTGTCCGACGGCCTGGTGTTGCTGTCTCAGCTGGCGGAACAAGCGAAGCAATCGGGTTCAGCCGTCATCGGAGGCGATGACGCCTTCAAGCTGTACGACACCTACGGCTTCCCGTTCGACTTGACGGAGGATTATGCAGCGGAGCATGGCATGACCGTAGACCGCGACGGCTTCGACGCCGCCATGGAAGCTCAGCGCGAGCGCGCTCGCGCCGCCCGTCAAGATACGGGAAGCATGAACGTACAGGGCGGTCCGCTCGCTGATATAACGGATAAAAGCGAATTTGTTGGCTATAATGAATTGGTAACAGACTGTGAAATTAAGGCGATTGTGCTGGAGGATGCCACTGCTGAGTTAGCGGGCGAGGGCAGCCGCGTCGCGCTTATACTGGACCGCACGCCGTTCTACGCGGAAAGCGGCGGACAGATCGGCGACAAAGGCAAGATAGAAGGTGACGGATTCACAATTCAGGTAGAGGACGTCACGAAGGCGCCGAACGGGCAAAATCTGCACCATGCCGTCGTCGTCAGCGGAACCGTATCGACGGGGGCCGCGGCGAAGGCTATCGTGGATCGTACTGTGCGCGAGGATATTATTAAAAATCATACCGCTACGCATCTTCTGCACAAAGCGCTCAAGGAAGTGCTCGGCGAACATGTTAACCAGGCCGGCTCGCTAGTGGAAGCGGAGCGCTTGCGCTTCGACTTCTCGCACTTCGGGTCCATTACGGACGAGGAGCTGGCGGCGATCGAGCGCAAGGTGAACGAGCAGATCTGGCTTGGCACCGATGTGGACATTAGCCTGCGGTCGCTGGACGAGGCCAAGGCGATGGGAGCGATGGCGCTGTTCGGTGAGAAGTACGGCGACATCGTGCGGGTCGTGAAGGTCGGCGATTACAGCCTGGAGCTGTGCGGCGGCTGTCATGTAGGCAACACTTCACAGATCGGACAATTCAAGCTGCTCTCCGAGAGCGGCATTGGCTCTGGCGTCAGACGGATCGAGGCTGTAAGCGGGAAGCAAGCTTACAGCTACTACGAAGAACAGCTGGAGCTACTGAAGCAAGCGGCGTCCTTGCTCAAGTCCAATATCGCCGATGTTCCGAAGCGTCTGGAATCGCTGCTCGGGCAAGTGAAAGAGCTGTCGCGCGACAATGAATCGCTGCAAGCGAAGCTTAGCCGTATTGAAGCGGGCTCGTTGCTGTCCGCGGCAGTAAAGGCGGGAGACATCACGGTATTGTGCGCCAAGGTTAGCGCCCCTTCCATGGAGGCGCTCCGTGGCATAGTCGATGAGCTGAAGCCTCAGCTTGGACCAAGCGTGATTGTGCTCGGCGCTGTAGAAGGAGACAAAGTGAACCTGGCTGCGGCCGTCTCACAGGATTTGGTGAAGAAAGGTTATCATGCTGGAAAAATCATTAAAGAAGCGGCCCAGCATTGCGGAGGCAACGGCGGAGGACGTCCCGATATGGCGCAAGCGGGAGGGAAAGACGCTTCCAAGCTCGATGAAGCATTGAAACTTGTTCAAGAACTGGTGACGGGCGGAGCAAGTGTGATATAGTAGTGATATGTAACCAAAGTTAGAATGCGTTGTGGAAAGCGAGGTGCTGCCTGATGAGTGCAATGGACCAAACGATGAAGTTTAATGTGAAGGCGGAAGCGGAAGAGACATCTTCGGAAGACATACTGCTGAAGGTGCATGAAGCGCTGCTGGAGAAGGAGTATCATCCCATTAATCAGATTGTCGGTTATTTGTTGTCCGGTGACCCTGCGTATATTCCGCGTCACAACAACGCCAGAAGCCTGATCCGCAAGAAGGAGCGGGACGAGCTGATTGAGGAACTGGTCCGTTTCTATCTGCAGCACAAGAATCAATGACGCAAGGGGCCTACCGGGATGAGGATCATGGGATTGGATTACGGTGACCGCAAGATTGGCGTTGCGGTTAGCGACGAGCTGCGATGGACGGCACAAGGCCTTACCGTTGTCGAGCGGAGACGGGACAGCGGAGAGCTGGACCGATTGGCGGAGCTGGTTCGGGAGCATGAGGTGTCGGAGATCGTAGTGGGCTTGCCGAAGAATATGAACGGCACGATTGGTCCGCGCGGCGAGATAACGATTGCCTTTGCTGAGCAACTCGGCCAGCAACTGGATTTACCTGTTCACCTTTGGGATGAAAGGCTGACGACGGTAGCCGCAGAGCGGACACTGCTGGAAGCCGATGTAAGCCGCAAGAAGCGAAAGCGGGTTGTGGACAAAATGGCGGCAACGCTTATTTTGCAAAATTATCTCGATTCTATAACGAAAAGGTGAGGGTAAACATGACAAACGAAGAACTGAATTACGAAGAGCCGGAAATTATCTACATTCCGGACGATGAGGGCAATGAGGAAGAGTTCGAAGTCATCATGAAATTCGAGATGGATGATTCCGATAAGAAATATATGATGGTCGTCCCTCTCATTAGCGACAATGAAGAAGAGGACGAAGTATACGCGTTCCGTTACGAGGAAGACGGCGATGACTTGAAGCTGTACACCATCGAAGATGAAGAAGAGTGGAACATCGTGGAAGAGACGTTCAACACGTTGCTTGGAGAGATGGAGGAGCAGGACTAATGGTCCGTGAAGGACAAGCGGCGTTATTTCCTGCAGGAAGCGTTCTGAAGGACACCTTCGGCAACGAAGTGGAGTTGCACAGTGAAGACGGCTCAGCGCTTGTATTCCGCATTAAAGCGGAGTTACTGCTGGGAGCTGTCCGCTATGCCGCGCTACAGCGGGAGGATAAGCAGGACGAAGATGAGGTGGAGTTTTTTCGCATCGATCTCTCCGGCTCTGAGCCGGCACTGGAAAGCATTGGGGACGATGAAGAGTGGGAAGCGGTCTCGGAAGCGTACGACGATTTGTTTTTTGCAGACGATGCAAGACCTTGAATGGTCACAATTGTATACGCAAATGACAAGAGGGCGGCTGACAACCGCTCTTTTTGTCGAAATACGTCCTTTCCTCCGGGAAACCTGTTCATTGTTCCGGTGTGGTGAAACTTGAAGAAGAGGTGTGGAAAGTTGGATAAAGTGGAAGAGAAGGAGACACCGAAAAAGAAAAAAAAGAGCAAAGCAAAGAGGGGGCCAAGAGCATGGGTTGTGTCCTTCTGGGTCGCCCTTAGTCTGCTCGGCATTATCGCATTAGCGGCATGTGCCGTGCTGTTCTATTTGTGGAGCAATTTGCAGCCTTTGCCCGAAGGCGATCCGAAGAAGGTAACGATATCGCGAGGGATGTCTGCCAATCGTGTAGCGGATGCATTAGAAGAAAATGGAATTATAAAAAATGGGTTTTTATTCGGCTATTATTTACAGCTTAAAGATGAAGGCGCAAGATTCCAGGCGGGGGTCTACGAATTCCATCCCGGCATGGATAACGCTACGATTATCAATATGCTGAACACGGGTGATGTCGTGGAGGCGGAGACAGTGCAATTCACTATTCCTGAGGGATATACCGTGGAGCAGATTGCACAGAAGCTGGCTCAGGAAGGGCTGGTTGATTCCGCCAAGTTCCTTCAGCTTGCGGGCGAAGACCGCACATGGGGCGAAGCGGAGGCGGTATTGTCCATCCCGAAGGAAATGGAAGGAACCATACAGCGTCTAGAAGGGTATATGTTCCCCGAGACGTATGCGATGAAGAAGGACAGTACGGAAGAAGCGATCATTCAGCGCATGCTGCAAGAGACGGACCGCAAGCTGGAATCGCTGCCGGAGGGTTGGCAGGAGGTGCTGGGAGAATCAGGGCGTTCGCTTCATGAGATTATGACCATCGCATCTCTGGTGGAACGCGAGGTGGTCGTTGATGAAGAGAGGCCGATTGTCGCCAGCGTCATATATAACCGTCTGAAGCAGCCGATGCGGCTGCAGATAGACGCTACTGTGCAGTATGCGTTAGGGAAGCAGAAGGAGCGTCTGCTGCATAAGGATTTGGAGATTGACAGTCCTTATAATACGTACAAAATCGACGGCTTGCCACCGGGACCGATCGCGAGCCCGAGCATTGCTTCCATTGAAGCGGCGCTGTATCCCGCGGATACGGATTACTTGTTCTATGTCACGAAGAAAGACGGCACGCAGTCGCATCTGTTCGCCAAAACCTATAAAGAGCATCAGCGCAATATTGCCGCCAGCGAGAAAACGGCGGAGTAACGTCAGTGAAAGGAGGAGTCTTGCATATGAGCTACAAACCGGAACTGCTTGCCACAGCTTCCTCGCTGGAGGAGTTGAAGCGGTTAATGGCCGCCGGAGCCGACGCCTTCGTCATCGGGGAGTCGAAATATGCTACCAGGCCTGCAGGTGAATTCACCCAAGAGATGATCAAGGCTGCAGTCGAACTGGCTAAGCCGAACGGCGTTCGCATCTACGTCTTGATGAACCACTTGATCGACAATGCGTCTCTGGCGGACATGCCTGCTTACATCGCCTTTCTGCACGAGATTGGCGTGGATGCTATCGTATTCGGAGATCCCGCTGTCTTGATAGCCGCCAGAACGCATGCTCCGGGCATGGACCTGCATTGGAATACAGAAATGACCTCAACGAATTATATGACGGCAGACTATTGGGGTCGCAGGGGGGCGACCCGCTATGTACTTGCCCGGGAGCTGAATATGGAGCAAGTAGTGGAGACGAAGGAGCATACGAATCTTGAAGTGCAGGTGCAGGTGCACGGGATGACCAATATTTATCATTCCAAGCGTTCGCTGCTCCACAGCTATATGGATCATCAGTCGGAAGGCGGCAGGCTGGAAGGCTATGAGAAGGAGCTGGGCCTTTACTTGAAGGAAGCGGAACGACCAGATGAGCAGTATCCCATCTATGAGGATCTCAGCGGAACCCATATTATGAGCTCGGACGATATCTGCATGCTGGAGAATTTGCACGAGCTGCTGGATGCCAAGGTGGACAGCCTGAAGATCGAAGGCATCTTGAAGTCCGTCGACTATAACGAAGTGGTCGTTCGGACCTATCGTCGCATCATTGATACGTATATGGCCGACCCCGACAATTACGAGTTTCAGGACGAATGGCTGGAGCCTGTCGCTGCCGTGCAAGACCCCGACAGGGAGCTCAGCTTCGGATTTTTCTATAAAGAGCAAGTGTATTAATCGATAGAAGGCTAAGGAGGTGCAGCAAGATGAGCAACATGACGAAGGAGGCTCCGCGCTACAAGGGCAAGCGGCATCGGCTGGAACGGCCGGAGCTGCTTGCGCCCGCAGGCAATCTGGAGAAGCTGAAGTTCGCCATCCATTACGGTGCGGATGCTGTCTACATTGGCGGACAGAAATACGGCCTACGCTCCAACGCGGACAATTTCAGCTTCGAAGAGATGAGAGAAGGCGTAGAGTTCGCGAATCAGTACGGAGCGAAAGTGTTCGTCGCTACGAACATTTATGCGCATAACGAGGACATCGGCGATGAGTTGGAGCACTATCTGCGCAAGCTGGAAGAGGTGGGCATCGCGGCAATTATTGCGGCGGATCCGATCATTATTGAGACCGCTCAGCGCGTGGCGCCCAAGCTGGAAGTTCACCTCAGCACACAGCAGTCGACGATGAATTGGCAGACGGTGCAATTCTGGAAGGAAGAAGGATTGCCGCGCGTCGTGCTGGCCCGTGAGACGAGCTTCCAGGAGATCGCGGAGATCAAGCAGCATGTCGATATCGAGATCGAGGCGTTCATTCATGGCGCCATGTGCTCCTCGTATTCAGGTCGTTGTGTGTTGTCCAATCACTTTACGGACCGGGATTCCAACCGGGGAGGCTGCTGCCAGTCGTGTCGCTGGAAGTATGATCTGTTCCTCAACGACGCTCCCATGTATGAAGAAGATACAGACCAATTTACTATGGGCTCGAAGGATCTGTGCATGATTGAATATTTACCGGAGCTGATCGAGGTGGGCGTGGACAGCTTTAAGATTGAAGGACGGATGAAGAGCATTCATTACGTCGCCACCGTCGTGAATGCCTATCGGCAGGCGATCGACGCTTATTTCGCTGATCCGGAGAACTTCGTGCTGAAGCAGGAGTGGGTCGACGAGGTTCATAAAGCGGCCAATCGTCCGCTCAATACAGGATTTTTTCTTGACACGCCAGGAGCGGAGGATCACATCTATGGCCCCGAGGACAAGGCGGCGCCTTATGATTTTGCGGCGGTCGTATTGGATTATGACGAGGCGAGTGGGTTTGCTACAATTCAGCAGCGCAACCATTTCAGACCGGGGCAAGAGGTGGAATTCGTTGGTCCCGGTGGCAGGTTTTTTAAACAGACGGTGACTGAACTCCAGGATATGGACGGCAATAAGCTGGATGCCGCTAGACATCCTATGCAGCATTTGCGTATTCGAACTTTAAATCCGGTGAAGAAGATGGACATGATGCGAAAGAAGATTGGATAATATCGTTCAAAAGTCCTTAAAAAGACTAGCCTCTATGCCGATAATACGGAGAGGATAGTCTTTTTTTCTCATTCTAACAGGAGGCGGTGTGTATCATGAAGTTTGTCAATAAATCGGTTGTAAGCGCAACCACATCTATTCATCCGTTCAAATCTGTCGGGATGAAGCTATTTTTGATTATATTCGGAAGTATTCTGGCGTGCGTCATCACGATCGGCATGCTGGCATATTCCAAGACGAAGGATATCGTGGAGATGAAAGTGTCGGATGCCAGCTTTCAGACGATCAATCAAGTCGCGGATAATCTGAATAATGTATTCAAAACCTACGAGGATATTTCCATGCAGTTTCTGGTAGACAAGGACTTTCATGATATGACTGCCGTACTGCTCAATGCGGAAGACGAGTACTCCAAATTCGAAGCGACGAAAAAAATAACGGACATGCTGCAATACATATCGCTTAGCAACAGTTCGATCAAAGGCATTCTGCTTTTGCCCCTCCAAGAGCAATTAAAGCCGATCGCAGTCGGCAATGCGCAAACAGCGAGAGCGGCTGAATTGATGGAGATGGATTGGTTCAAAAAAGTGGTTGAACTAAATGGCGCCATACACTGGATTGAGCCTCACTCTACAGGGTTGGCGACAGCTAGTCCACTGCCTGCCCTCGGGCTGGGACGTCAGTTGAACAACAGCTTCACGAATAAGGCAGGCTATGTTCTTCTTATGGAAATTCCGGTGGAATTCATAAGCGAGCATTATAGTGATGTCGTATTGGGCAATGGCAGCGAGCTATCTATAATGGATATGCAAGGGAAGTATATTATATCAGAAGACAACGCGCTTATCGGCACGGATGCTGCCATCACCTTGCCCGCTGATCCGGATAGCAACGGTGCGGATAAGCTTGAGAAGCGCGACGGGGACGAAGTGCTTGCCGCTTACCGATCCTTGAGTGCGATGGAATGGCGTCTGGTAGGCACCATTCCGGTTCAGGAGCTTGTGGAGTCGGCCTATGTTATTCGGGATGTTACATTGGTGACGGCGCTTGTGGCAGTGCTCATCGCGATTGCCATCGGATATGTGGTCATATTGACGATCGCTCGACCGTTAGTGAAGCTCTCGGAACTGATGGAGGAGGGAGCAAGCGGCAACTTGACCATCCGCTCTACGATTAAGAAGCGGCAGGATGAAATATTCAAGCTGAGTGAGAGCTTTAACCGAATGATGATTCAAATCTCGGAGCTGGCGAATCGTACGACACAATCGGCCGAACAGGTGCTAGCGACTGCCGGCGAGCTTACGGAATCATCCCAACGTACCGCGTTGTCTGCACGAGAAATATCGGTCGCCACAGAAGAGATTGCGAAAGGAGCTACCAGTCTGGCGGTGGAATCGGAGCGGGGATCTGATCTATCCATACATATACAGAACCAGATGAAGGAAGTGATGATGGCGAACGAAGAGATGGTCCGTTCGGCCGGGGAGGTGGAACTGGCAAGCAAAAGCGGTACCGACCATATGGGAGCGCTCATGCAGAAGACAGAGCGAACGGAGAATATGACTCGGGAGATGGTGGAGAAGGTAGACGCTCTGAAGGATAGCACCACATCTATCGTGAAAATACTGGATGTACTCAATAATTTGACCAAGCAGACGAACATTCTGTCTCTGAACGCGACGATTGAAGCTGCTCGCGCCGGCGCTGCCGGCAAAGGGTTCATGGTAGTGGCGGATGAGATTCGACAGCTGGCGGATCAGTCCAAGCAATCGATCGACGTTGTTGCGGGCATTACGGAGAGAATCAGCGGTGAAATTGAAGAGACGGTGAATGTGTTGTCCGAGGCTTACCCATTGTTCCGCGAGCAGATCGAATCTGTAAAAGAAGCGAACGGCATATTTCTATCGGTACAAGGACAGATGGGCGGCTTCCAGCAACGGCTTGACGATGTGACGAGCTCAGTTGCAGAGTTGGAGAAATCACAAAATGTACTGGCTGAGGCGATGACCAACGTGAGCGCGGTAGCGGAGGAATCGTCGGCAACTTCAGAAGAGGTGGCTTCGCTCAGCAGCGAGCAATTGAATGTGAGCGACGGATTAGTCAAGCTGTCTGAGCAACTGGATGCCGTGTCCCGCGGGCTGAAGGAGACGTTGATGAAATTCAAAATATAGTATGTAGAAGAAGCCGACTTATCCCTTTAGGGAGGTCGGCTTCTTCTATGTGCGTTCGTAATTTGGTTTTATATTTTTGTACTTAAGCTATAATCAATTGGTCGTATTCAGTCGATAACATAATAGTAACTTTGTATGAATTTCTCAGTCAGTCGCCGCATAATTCTAATCGTTGCGGACTACATAATCATTACATACTATAAGGGCGGTGCCAGAAGCATGCTAGGTCGAAAGAAGCAAAAAGAACAACTTGTGCAAGCAGATGGGAAGAAATCAACGATTATGGAAACAGGAGTAACAAAGAATAGGATGAAAGCTGCCCAAATGGATTGGTTCGCGCTGATCAAACAGGCTGTCATCTCCAATCCGCTCAAGTCAGTCGGCAAGAAGCTATTTTTGATTATTCTCATCAGTATTATTGCATGTGTCTATTTCGTCAGCGCTATGTCTTACTCGCAGGCAAAACGATTGATTGTGGATAATGTATCCCAGGCCAGCTTCCAGACCGTTCAGCAAGTGGCCAATAACTTGGACGTCCGCTTTCGAACCTACGTCGACCTGACGCTACAGATAGTGATAGACAAAGTGATGAGTGAAAATCTCGATGTATTGTCCAAGACGAAGGATGCCTTCCAGAACTTGAACGCGAATCGGGAGCTTTCCGAGAAGCTTAACAATTATATTATGAGTAATGACAGCATATCCGGTGCGGCTCTTATTCCGATGAAAAGCGATGGAGCATTGGTTTTCGCCGGCGCATCCAGAGTAGTAGACAAAGACGTGGTCTTCAATAGCGAATGGTACAAAAAAACGGTAGAGCTGGACGGAAAAACAAACTGGATTGAGCCGCAGGAAAGCGGCATTATCGCATCAGCGCAGAGCGATTCCATTGCCTTAGCAAGAATGATTAAAAATATTCAATATAACGAAAACTCATATATTTTAGTCATTGAGCTGCCGCTTAACAAGCTTGTGGAAAATTATAGCGAAGTAAATCTTGGCGAAGGCAGCATGCTGACGATCGAGAGCTTGTCTGGACGGTATGTGCATCACCCCGATAAAGCCTTAATTGGAGAAGCTTCCGTCGTTGCATTGCCTGCCGAAGGAAAGGAAGCAGGCGAGGGAAGCATGGAACTGGAAACCTCCAACGGCGATGACGTGCTGGCGGTCTATCAGCAGTTCAGCGTTGTACCGGATTGGCGGCTCGTAGGCACAATACCTGTTAGCATGCTGGCCTCACAGGCAGATGTCATTCAGAAATCCATGGTCAATGCGGTAATTATCGCAGCGATACTGGCCATAGGGATCGGAATCTTCGTCATCATGACGATCGCAAGACCGCTTACGCAACTACGCAATCTGATGGTGGAAGGGGCGAGGGGCAATCTGACGATTCAATCGCATGTGCAAGGACGCAAGGATGAAATCGGACAGCTGGCGGATAGCTTCAATGAGATGATGAGTCAGATCAAGACACTGGCGGTGCATACGACTCAATCCGCAGCAGAGGTTATTAGAACGGCTAGCGAACTGACCGATGCTTCCAAGCAAACTGCCATTGCGGCAAAGGAAATCTCGATTGCAACGGATGAGATTGCCGGTGGGGCGACGAGCCTGGCGGTGGAAGCAGAGAAGGGCAGCGATTTGACCGGCAATATCGATACGCAAATGAAGGCAGTGATGTCGGCGAACGTACAGATGTCAGAATCCGCCGCAGATGTGGAATCAGCCAGCGAGCAAGGAACAGCCCATATGAACCAGCTGATCGAGCAGACGGGCGCGACTGAAGTGATGACAAGGTCGATGGTTGAGAAGGTAGAAGCGCTTAAGGAAAACACCAGTTCCATCGTGAAAATACTGGACGTGCTCAACAATCTAACCAAGCAAACGAACATTCTGTCGCTCAATGCCACTATTGAAGCTGCACGCGCAGGAGTCGCAGGGAAAGGCTTCATGGTCGTCGCGGACGAAATTCGTCAATTGGCTGATCAGTCCAAGCAGTCCATTGAAGTGGTCGGTCAAATTACGGCCAGCATTCAATCGGAAATCGAAGAAACCGTCAGCGTACTATCCGAGGCGTATCCGATGTTCCAGCAACAGATTAGCTCAGTGAAGGAAGCCAGCGGCATCTTCTTGTCGGTACAAGGACAGATGGGGCAGTTCAAGGATAAATTAGAGGTTGTGACGGATTCGATTCAAGATCTTGGTCATACCCAGTCCGTATTGTCGGAGACAATGACGAATGTGAGCGCTGTGGCGCAGCAGTCGTCAGCGACTTCGGAGGAGGTCGCGTCCTTAAGCACTGAACAGCTAAGCATTAGCGATAATCTGGTCGTCTTGTCAGGCAAGCTCGATTCTGTATCGAAGGCGCTTCAGGAGTCGCTTGCCAAGTTTAAAATGGAATAGAGACAGAATAGTCTATCGGAATAGGCTGCTCAGGCAAAGAAATGACGAGGTCATTTCGAACGCTTGAGCAGCTTTTTAGCGTTTACAGAATGGAAGGAGAGGAACAATAAGGAGGAGGAGATATCGGTTACCGGTCAATCAGGAGGACATAGACATGGATCACGGAAAGCGCATTAATCGCATAAATCGCATACTGGCCATAGCCATCCTATTCAGCTTAACGCTGTTGGGCTGTCTGGGAAGGCTTGCCTGGCTGCAACTGGCTCCTGGCGGTAATATGGCAAGGCCAGTCAATGTTCCCGCCAAGGACGGATGGAAGCGGTACGCGGTCACGCAGCGGCAACGGCAGCTTGTGCTTGATACGGGCAGAGGAGATTTCCTTGACCGCTACGGCAATCCCATTACGGGGGAGACGTATGATGCGCTTGCTTTCTTTCCCGTCTTTCCTTCAATTGAGGGCAATCGAACGGCATTGAGGCAGCTGGCTGAAGTGCTGCACACGGAGGAGGGAGTTATCGCGCGGTTCTGGGAAGGGCTTCATGAGCCGAAGTTTTGGCCCCGGACGGGGAGCGATAAGCCTATGCAACTACAGCAGGAGCAAGCGGATGCCATCAAGCGACTTCGGCTCGATGGCGTAAAAGTGCTGGCATACCGCAACAGGTACAGAAGCGAATTCGCGGCCAAGCACTTTATCGGCTTTACGAGTCAACATCCGGAATGGGTCGCTCTCCGCTTCCAGAAGGAGCTGGCAAGCGGAAAACATCACCTGACCGAACAGGTGGGCGGCACGGGGCTAGAGAAGTCGCTTGATTCCTATCTGCATGGAATCGGGCCGTTATCTATATCTTATTTCATGGACGGGCGCAATAAACCGCTAAGCGGTCTCGATATGAGGCTGATCGCACCTCGCAATCCTTATTATCCGTTGCAGGTCGTCACCACAATTGATCTGGAGCTGCAGAATAAGCTGGAAGCGTACGCCCTCCATAGCGGATTAAAGGAAGGGGCAATCGTCGTCCTGGATGCTGTGAGCGGCGATGTAACGGCGATGGTGTCGTTGCCTGAATTGTACCCGGACCGATTCAGCACGTCCGACGGGTCGGAATGGATCAATTATGCGCTCAAGGCGGTCGAGCCCGGCTCTATCTTCAAGCTGGTTACTGCAGCAGCCGCTCTTGAGGCGGTTGTAGCGGAGAGAGAGGAACACTTCCACTGCAGCGGGGAGTACGGTAAGTATGGGCTGTCGTGCTGGAAGAAGGGGGGGCACGGGGATATTACAATGAAGGAAGGACTCGCTCAATCCTGCAATATTGTGTTCGCCACGCTGGCGGAACGGCTGAAGCCAGCACAACTGGAGCGAACAGCGGCGAGTCTCGGGGTTGTGGGCCAAGTCGGCTGGTATAGCGACAAGCGAGGCGATCAGGCAGCCGCCAGACAGCTTCGATTACTAGAGGAGGAAGAGCCGGGCCGTATATTCCAGTCATCAGGCGCCCAGTATACCCCGGATGGAGGCGTGATGGCGCAGACAGGCATCGGGCAGCGAGATGTCCGCATCAGCCCTCTGCAGGCGGCGAATCTGATTGTTACGCTGTTGAACGGGGGCAAAGTGAGAGAACCGCGGCTGGTGAGTGAGATTCGCTATGCGAACGGCCAGAGTATGGTTGGCTTCCCCCGTCACGCCGTTAAGGGCAAGGGGCGAATTGGCGCAGAGACGGCATCATGGCTGATTCGACGAATGGAGGAGGTTGTCGATCGGGGAACGGGAATGTCTATTCGCAGCGGACACTGGAAAGTTGCCGGTAAGTCGGGAACGGCGGAGACGACGAAGGGCGGAGCCGCGCGCAACCATCAATGGTTCGCGGGCTTCGGCCCAGTGGAATCGCCTCGCTATGCAGTTGCGGTGCTGGCAGCCTATCGTGCGCCGGGCAGCTCGCATCTGGCCACACGAATGTTCCGTGAAGTGATGGACATCGCTGCAAGCCTCGAGACGACATCCCGCTCATATGTGACTGATCGGACTACCCGCCATTAATCGGCTTCTCGCTGGCCGGATTGTCGGGGGCGTCGGGCGTATCATATTCGTCGATAGGTTTGCGAATCCAGCTCTGCAGATAGCCTTGCGCATAGAGCGATTTGATCAGGATAACCAGAATTGGCGATAGAATAACTCCGGCGATACCGAACAGCGACAAGGAGATAATCATGGCTGACAGCATGGTGAAGGCCGATACGCCAAGGGAATCTCCTGTAATTTTTGGCTCCAGAATCTGTCTGGTCAACGTAACTACCAGCCATAGTACTGTAAGCCAGATGGCCAGCGAAGTTTTGCCCACAATGAACAGATAGATAATCCAGGGAATGAACAACGTGCTAACGCCAAGTATCGGCAGTATATCGAATATGGCGGCCACTAGAGCAATGATAAATGAATTGCTCACATTCAGCGCGATTAGTGAGATAAAAATCACGATAAACGTAATACTGATCATTTTGGCTTGAGCTTTAATATAAGTGGCAATTCCTTTGAATACATTGTCTCTAAGGAACAAAAAGGCGGTTTTGAATGTTTTCGGCGTTTTCTCCGATGCTACCTTCCGCCAGGAAATAATCTCGATGCTAAGGAAATAAGCCAATATAATGCCAATTGAAAAGTTGAAAATAAAAGAGGATACGGACGACACATATCCAACTAATCCGCCCAGAAAGGTCATTGCCACGTTTTTTAAGTTCTCTGAACTGCCTTTAATAAACTCTTGCATTCGCTCCGACAGCTCAAAGTCCGCAGGCAGTCTGTCCAATTGAAGCTCAAGTTCCTTCGTTATGAAGCCGATCTGCTTCGTTAGCGACTCCTGATATTTGGGGAAATCGTTAATGAGCTGCGTGCCTTGCTTCGTAATAAGGAAAGCTGCTCCCGAGAAAGCGCCGAGTATAAGGAGTGTGAATAAGACGACCGAGATGCCGGCAGCTATCGATTTTTTGACGCCCCATTTGTTCAGCCGTTTGGCGAGCGGTTCTATGAAAATGAATATGACAAAAGCAAATATGATGGGGGTTGCGATTTTATAAATGGAACTAAAAGCAAACATGATGAGAAAAACGGTTAGTATGATCAACCCGATGTCAAATGCAGTACGCCAATATTTCTTGTAAAATGGGAGCACAGTCATCTTTCCTTCCATTAATTGTTGATAACGGCAAAATGATAATGCGTTATTTTCTATAAGATTGTACTATAGTTTATACGGAATGTACCTATTTTTTATTCAAGTATGATACAATTAAATGAAAAAAACATATGCGGTGGGGAAGACAAATATGGAGAATTTTCTGCTGTGGGTATTTTATGTCATGACATTTTATGCGTTTCTCCCAGGTGTCATAAGCCGTACTTTTGGTTTTCGGGTGTTCAAGCGGGGAAGAGTCGAGAAAGAGATCGCTCTTACCTTCGACGATGGCCCTGATTCGCAATATACGCCACAGTTGCTCGACTTATTGAAGCGCTACAATGCGAAAGCTACATTCTTCGTTGTCGGCTCCCATGCGGAGAAACAACCGGGTCTGCTTCGCAGAATGAAGGACGAGGGACATGATATCGGTATTCATAACTATGTACACAAGTCGAACTGGCTTATGCGGCCCAAGACGGTGAGACGTCAGATTGAGAAGACGAATGCCATTATTGAGACCGCTACCGGAGAACGTTCCAACTACTATCGACCCCCATGGGGCATTGTCAACTTATTCGATTATTCCAATATGGGGTATTTGCAGATCATTCTGTGGTCGTCTCTGTTCGGTGATTGGCGCATTCGTGTCGGTGCGGAACGGCTGCAGCGAAGAATGATGAAGAAGCTGCGTCCGGGGGAAGTGCTGCTGCTGCATGACTGCGGGAAGACGTTCGGCGCAGATGAGGCTGCCCCGCACAATATGCTAATAGCACTGGAGGCTTATCTGAAGCAGGGGATGAAGCAGGGCTATTCCTTCGTTAACATCTCGCAGATGATCAGGCTGACGGATGCGAGTTGGAAGCCTTCACTGATGAAGCGAACCGTTATCTCGCTCTGGTTGCTATGGGAGCGGGCCTTCCACGCCGCCTTCCGCTTGAAGCAGGTGGGGGAAGGTGACAAGCCATCGTTCCATTATCGGGTGACCACCTATAACGGTCAATCTGTGGAATTCGCAGATGGAGGCGCCATCGGCAAGGGAGACGTTGTCGCTGAGCTTCACTTCGACAACGGAATGCTGTCTAGCATCGCCGCTCGGTACAAGTCGCCGCTTGCGGCGGGACTGCGGGTCATCCGAGAAGTGGAGCATGCGTTGCCGCAGCTGGCAAGGCAACTGGCGGAAGATCCCGACGCATCGAACATCAAGGCGGTGTATGGCGTAACGATGATACATCGCGGTGCAGATCGGCTTGGCTTCGAGGTATTCAACTTGCCTGACGGCTTGTTCGCTCGTTCCACCAATGTGTACTTGCGGCTGCTTACGAAGGTGCTCACTCCGTCTGATTCAGGGAATCGGCGTAAGGATCGCAACAAGCGGCTTAAGGAAGCGACATCGCCGCGCATGCTGCTAATGCCGGTGCACCGAATACGGCAATATGCGGCAGCGGGATTGGATAATCTGCAGGGAGGGAACGCCGACCTGCTTCGCGCCCCGATAGATCGAACGATAGCAGGGACCGGAGATGAGTCCGCAGTTATCAGCTCCAAGACAACAGCATTATAATATCATTATAGAACGAAGAAGAGGCGGCGCCCTTCCGTATACGATAACGGAGCGGGAGCCGCCTCTTATTGTCTTTACATCTTCATTACGCCGCCTGTGCTGGCGGATGTGACCAGATGCGCGTAGCGAGCCAAGTAGCCGCGCTTGATCTTGAGCTCGAAGCCCGGCCATTCTGCACGGCGCTTCTCGAACTCCTCGTCGCTGATCAGCACATCCATCGTACGGTTGTTCATATCAATCTCGATGATATCGCCGTCACGCACGAAAGCGATTGGCCCGCCTTCGGCAGCTTCAGGGGAAGCATGGCCGATGCTGATACCGCGGGATGCGCCGGAGAAGCGTCCGTCGGTAATGAGCGCCACCTTGGCTCCGAGTCCCATACCGACGATCTGCGATGTCGGAGCAAGCATCTCCGGCATGCCGGGACCGCCGCGAGGACCTTCGTAACGGATGATGACGACGTCGCCTTCCTTGATCTTGCCGTTCGCGATGCCCGCGAGCGCTTCGTCCTGCGAGTCGAAGCAGATGGCTGGACCTTTGTGATAGCCGCCGACCGACTTGTCGACCGCTCCCGTCTTGATAATTGCTCCATTGGGAGCCAGGTTACCGAACAGCACGGCAAGTCCGCCGCGCTCCGTATGCGGATTGTCGATCGTATGAACAACGTCGGTATTTTGAATCTCGCAGCCTTCCACGTTCTCGCGAAGCGTCTTGCCGGTGACGGTCATGCAATCGCCGTGCAGTGCGCCTTCCTTCTTGAACAGCTCGTGCAGAACGGCGCTTACGCCGCCGGCCTCGTGCACATCTTCGATATGGTAGTCGGATGCCGGTGCGATCTTGGCCAGATGCGGCACGCGCTCGGCTACTTCGTTAATGCGCTCGATGGGATAATCGATGCCAGCTTCATGCGCAATGGCAAGCGTATGAAGCACGGTGTTCGTGGAACCGCCCATCGCCATATCCAGAGCGAAGGCATTGTCGATCGCTTCCTCCGTGACGATGTCGCGCGGCTTGATGCCCAGCTCGATAATCTTCATCAGCTGGCGAGCGGCTTCCTTGACGAATTCCTTCCGTTCAGGGGACACTGCCAGAATGGTGCCGTTGCCCGGCAGCGCAAGGCCCAGTCCTTCCGCCAGACAGTTCATGGAGTTGGCCGTGAACATGCCGGAGCAGGAGCCGCAAGTCGGACAGCCGTATTGTTCCAGTTCCATCAGCTGGCTGTCGTCGATCTTGCCGGACTGATAAGCGCCGACGCCTTCGAATACGCTGGAGAGCGAGATGGAGCGTCCATCGGACGTCTTGCCCGCCTTCATCGGACCGCCGCTGACCAGCATTGTTGGAATGTTGACGCGCAGGGCGCCCATAATCATGCCGGGTGTAATCTTGTCGCAGTTCGGGATGCACACCATGCCGTCGAACCAGTGGGCGTTAACGACTGTCTCTACGGAGTCGGCAATAATCTCGCGGCTGGCGAGGGAATAGCGCATGCCGATATGGCCCATTGCAATGCCGTCGTCTACGCCGATTGTGTTGAATTCGAACGGGACGCCGCCCGCTTCGCGAATCGCTTCCTTCACAAGTTTGCCGAATTCCTGGAGATGCACATGTCCCGGAATAATATCAATATAAGAGTTGCACACCGCGATGAACGGTTTGTCGAAGTCCTCTTCCTTCACGCCGGCTGCACGCAGCAGACTGCGATGCGGCGCGCGGTCAAAGCCTTTTTTAATCATGTCAGAACGCATTTTCTTAGCCGCCATAAACCTTGTACCTCCTTAAAAATAGGAAGCGCTGTCGCGCTTCGAATACTTCAGCGCAGTAATCAAACATATTAACGATTCTATCATACTCGGCATAGGTTGGCTATAAATCATTGCATGATAACTGCGGCATGGAACGTTAAAAGTTGTTGACAAGCCCGCAAGAGACCAAAGTTTAAGGAAAACTTAAAATTGGCTTAAACATTATGAAGTTGGCCGCAGTCCGGTACCATTCCAGTGTTTCGTCATGTATATTTACCTACAGGGGCAATTGGTGTGCAGAAAGGGGCTCATTACAGATGGAAAGACGAATATTAATCGTGGATGACGAGCGAGAAATCGCCGATCTGATCGCTATTTACTTGAAGAATGAAGGATATGTGACGGAAATCGCCTCGGACGGCGAAGAGGCACTTGCCGCGTATAAGCGGCTGCCGGCCGATCTGGTCATCCTGGATATTATGATGCCGAAGTTGGACGGACTGGAGGTATGCCGACGACTAAGGAGCGACCAACACGTTCCCATTCTGATGTTGAGCGCCAAGACACAGGATATGGACAAAATTATGGGGCTGATGACGGGAGCGGACGATTATATGGCGAAGCCGTTCAATCCGCTGGAGCTGTTGGCCCGTATTCGATCCCTGCTTAGGCGGTCATATCAATACAATACCAAGCCGACTGAAGGCGGCGATGAGAGGGAGCAAAAGGAGCTGCGGCTTGGCCCGCTCCGTATCGACAAGCTTAGCCATTCCGCTGATGTCAACGGCAAACCGCTGCACTTGACCTCTACGGAATTCGGCATCCTGTACTTGCTTGCTTCCCAGCCGGGGAGGGTGTACAGCGCGGAAGAGATATTCCAGCAGGTGTGGAAGGAGAAGTACTTCGAATCCAACAATACGGTTATGGTGCATATCAGCAAGCTGAGAGACAAGCTGGAGCGGGAATTGGGCGAGAAGCTTATCGTTACGGTATGGGGGGTTGGGTATAAAATTGAAGGATAATATCGTTTCCAGGCTTGTGATCCGCTCCGCCCTGAATATTGTGTTCAGCGCGATACTGGCACTCATTGTTCTCTTGCTTGGCTTCTATGTGCTGGATGCGATAACGAGCGCGATGGGCTACTATGTCTACCGGAATATGTTCTCTGATATTGTAAGCACGAATCTGGGAATGCTGCTGGCTTTTTTCCTGTATTTGCTCATTGCCCTGTTCATCTTCTGCTTCCTGCAATGGACGGTGTTCCGCTACTTCGGATTAATTAACGAATCTGTCCGCGGCATCGCGGATGGACAGCTGGGCCTGCAATATCAGATCGGCGTGCGAAAGAGAAGCCCATTCGGGTTGCTTGCCCACAATGTGAACAGGCTGTCGCAGCGCCTCTCGCTGGCGCTGGAGGAGGAGCGGCGCTCGGAGCAGACGAAGAATGAGCTGATTACGAACGTGTCGCACGATCTGCGAACGCCGCTCACATCGGTGCTGGGCTATCTGGCACTGATCGAGCAAGACCGGTACCGCGACGAGGTGGAGCTGAGGCACTATACGGCGATCGCCTACGAGAAGGCGCAGCGGCTCCATGTACTCATTAACGATTTGTTCGATTATACAAGAATGAGGCATGACAGCGTGGCTATCAAGATGGAAGTCATGAATCTGGTGGAGTTTCTTGGACAGTTATTGGTGCATTACCATTTGCCGCTGCAGGAAGTGGGGCTGGAGGCGAGGCTGGACAGCAGGGATACCGTCGTTGCGATCCAAGCCGACACCAGTTTGCTTCTCAGAGTTTTCGAGAATTTGCTTACGAACGCGATGGTATACGGCAAGGATGGGAAGTTCATACACCTCGTTATAAGACGGGAAAAAAGCAGAGGAATGGCAGTTGTCGAGGTAATCAATTATGGAGATCCTATTCCGGCGCTGGACTTGCCGCATATTTTCGATCGATTCTATCGGGGGGACAAGTCGAGGACACAATGGTCCGGAGGTTCTGGACTCGGCTTGGCTATATCAAAGAATATCGTGGAGAAGCACGGCGGCACGATTGAAGCTTTCAGCAATATGGTGGAAACGAAATTTGTCGTCGCCCTTCCTCTCAACAGAGAAATGTAGCGGCATCAGCGGAACAGCATTTTGTTGAGCCTTTGAAATGATATGAATTGGTTTTTTGAGGGGTTTATATTATACTAATCTGGTCGGATTACATGATGGAGGGGGCAATGGCATTGGAAGAATGCCGGAAGGATAACCGGGCTTTGATGCAGCAGCTGGATGAGACATTCCGGGAGGTGCGCAAGCTGATCTTATCCGAGTGGAACAAGCAGAATCTGTACGGACTTGGATTCTCGCACGGCAGAATGCTGGTGATGCTCCATGAGCAAGGGCCTCAGATGCCGTCGGTGCTGGCGGAATGTCTGAATATGTCGGGCGGTGGAGTAACGGGCATTGCAGACCGGCTGATAGAGCTGGGGTTCGTCAGCCGCGAACGGAGCGAACGGGACAGGCGAATGGTTCTCCTGCAGCTTACAGCGGAAGGCGAGTCGATCGTAGAGCAGATTCATGCCAGGAGAGAAGCGTTAATGCTCAAGATGTTCCAGGGCATGACGCCGATGGAGATGGAGAAGGCAATTCAACTGTTCCTTCTGATGAAGCACAATTTGGAAAGCACGGATGTTCAGCCAGAGTACTAATCAATTGTTCGGAATAAAACCATGTTCTTGCCTACATAAGATATTGAATGTTCGGGAATTAGGGATACATTTTCCACATTATGGGCATATTTTGTTACAATATCGTGAAGTTTGCGCCTATTTAATTGATTCGGAATTAATTTGATGTAAAATGAATTCGAAATATGTCGTATAACAGCATAAGGAGAGATCAGATTGAAGAAGCAGTTTGCCTTACTACTTACTCTTGTATTAATGGTCGGCGTTATTGCGGCATGCGGTTCTAATGCGAACAACAACGGCACGAACAATTCTGCCGGCAATGGGGCGGAAAGCAACAATGCAGGAAATGATTCCGGCGGGTCAGAAAAGAAAAAAATCGCGCTCGTATTGCCTGAGCAAATCGGCGTGAACCCGTTCTATTCACAAATGGATGAAGGCTTGCAAAAAGCCGGCGAAGAATTCGGTATTGAAGTAAAAACGATTGAATCGACAGATATTGCAGCATTCGAGCAAAACCTTCGCACTACTGTAGCTGAGGATTATGATCTGATTATGACAGCTACCTTCAATGCAGTGGACGCGCTTGGCACAGTTGCTGCTGAAAATCCGGATAAGTCGTTCGCCATCATCGACGATGTGGTGGACCAGCCAAACGTGCGGAGCGTCGTGTTCCGCGAGTATGAAGCAGCTTTCCTGATGGGTGCGGCCGCTGGCCTCTCTACGAAAACAAATAAGGTAGGCGCAGTAGCGGCAATTGACGCGCCGATTATTCACAAGTTCACGAAGTCGTTCGAAGCGGGCCTCGCTCATACGAATCCAAATGCGGAATACGAAGTGAACTATGTGAACAGCTTCGTCGATACGGCGAAAGCGAAGGAAATCGCCATCCAGCAGCATGCTTGGGGCGCTGATTTCATCGCTGGCATGGCGGCGGTGTCCGATCTTGGCGTATTCGAAGCGGCGAAGGAGAAAGGCTTCTACACGTCCGGTCAGGACATCGACCGTACGGTGGAAGATCCGGAGCATATCGTGTTGTCCCAGCTGAAATTTACAGATACGGCTGCTTACGAGACGGCCAAAGCATTCGCAGGCGACAGCTTCGAATTCGGCACAGTGGATTACGGCTTGCTGGAAGAGGGCGTCGGTGTGACGTTCGTGACACATGAGAGCACGTCTCCGCTTAGCCCGTTCATCGGACAAGACGTTATCGATCAAGTGAAAGTCATTGCGGAAGAGATCAAGAGCGGCAAGCTTGAAGTGAAGAATCCGCTTGCCCAGTAGTCCCACATAAAGCGCTGACCGGCTGCTAATTGATGCAGCCGGTTTGCTTGTTGAAAGGAGCACCGGTATGCTGCTGCAAATGGAAAGCATGACGAAAACGTACGGTAGTGTAACTGCCAATCGCAATGTCGACTTCAATCTGCACAGGGGAGAAATTCATGCGCTGGTCGGTGAGAACGGAGCAGGTAAAACAACGCTTATGCGAATGTTGTACGGGATGGAGACGCCCACGAGCGGGCGGATTGTCGTTAATGGGGAGACCGTAGCATTCCATAATCCCACAGATGCGATGAAGTGCGGAATCGGTATGGTGCATCAGCACTTCATGCTGTTCCCTTCCTTCACCATCGCGGAGAACATCGTCATCGGCAGAGAACGGGTAAAGGGAATCGCGTTCGATCGCAAATCTGCTGCCGAGGAGACAGAGAAGCTGTCCAAGCAATACGGCATACCTGTCGACCCAGAGAAGAAGGTCGGGGAATGCTCGCTAGGCATGCAGCAGCGCGTCGAAATATTGAAGGTTCTCCATCAAGGGGCGGAGATCATCATATTGGACGAGCCAACAGGCGTGCTGACGCCGCTTGAGGTGAAGGAGCTGCTAGCCTCCATCAAGCGATTGAGTGCGCAGGGCAAGAGCTTCATTCTGATCACCCATAAGCTGGGCGAGATTATGGAGGTGGCCGACCGGATAACTGTGCTGCGCGACGGCGAGGTGACGGGTGTGCTGAACGCCGAGGAGACGGACGAGGAGCAGCTGTCGCGGTTAATGGTCGGACGAGAACTGGTGCAACTGTCAAGAGGTGCCGCCAATCGCGGAAAGCCGGTGCTGGAAGTGTCTTCGTTGTCGGTTCGCGGCAGCAAGACGAAGCCTCTCCTGGATAACGTGAGCTTCGAAGTGCACGAAGGTGAGATTGTCGGCATTGCCGGCATATCGGGCAACGGGCAGTCGGAGCTGCTGCAGGCGATATCCGGTCTGCTGAAGCCGGATGCAGGGACGGTCAGGCTGCTCGAGCGGGATGTGACGGGAGCGCCCGTCTCCATCGTGCGGGAGAGCGGCCTTGCCCATATTCCGGAGGATCGCTATCTGTGGGGCGTATCGAAGGAAGCGAGCGTGCTGGACAACGGATTAATGGGCCACACGGGCAAGCATCAGAAGTTGGGCGTACTGCAGGGAGGCCGCATCCGCAGGCTGGTGGCGGGCTGGGTCGATAAGTTCCGAATCAAGACGGGCTCCGTTCATACGAAGGCTCAATATTTATCCGGCGGCAATCTGCAGAAGCTGATTGTAGCGAGAGAGCTTGCACAGGAGACGCCGTTCCTGATTGCGGCGGAGCCGACCAGGGGCGTCGATGTCGGCGCGATGGAGATTATTCACGGCGAGCTGCTGGCGAGAAGAGACAAGCAAGGGGCGATTCTGCTCGTATCGTCGGAGTTGACGGAAGTGCTGAAGCTGTCGGACCGTATTCTCGTCATGTATGAAGGACGGATTGTAGGCGAGATGATGGCCGGCACGGCTACGGAGGAGAGGATCAGTTTGTTAATGGCGGGAGGAAAAGCGGTTGGATAAGCTGTCGGAAATATTGAAGTCGCTGCTGCAGCCCCTTGTTGCTATCCTCATTGGCCTCGCGGTAGGCGCCGTTGCCATACTTATTGTAGGCGGTTCTGTGACAGAGACTTATATTGAGATGTGGAAGGGCGCATTCGGCAATTTTTACTTCTTCACCAATACGCTTGCCAGAGCGACCCCGATCATATTGATTGGACTTGGCGTAGCGCTTGCATTCCGGGCTGGATTCTTCAATCTCGGCTCTGAGGGTCAGATGGTCATGGGCGCACTGTCTGCGGCATTGACTGCGATCTACCTGCCGGGTACGGGATGGATGAAGATGGTTGCGGCACTGCTGGCGGGCATGATCGCTGCCGGTCTCTGGTCTGCATTTGCTGGCTGGTTGGATGCCCGGTTCGGAATGAATCTGATTATGACGACTTTATTACTTAATTATATTGCAATCTTGTTCGCGGGCTATCTGGTAGCCTTTCCGCTGAAGGACCGCTCTGGCTCTGCTGCGATGTCCCAGACGGTGAAAATTGATAGCGCCGTATGGTTGCCGAAGCTGTTCCAAGGCATGACGCTGCATGCCGGATTCCTGATTGCGCTATGCGCTACGATTACGCTGGCTTTATTCATTCGATATACCGTGAAAGGATATGAGATCCGGATGATGGGCGGCAACCCGCTGTTCGCATCGTACGGCGGCGTCGACCGAGCGCGTCTGATGCTGATCAGCATGTTCGCCAGCGGCGCGCTGGCCGGCCTCGCAGGGTCCGTGGAAGTGCTGGGCTCTCAGTATCGCTATCTGGACGGCGCGCTTACTACGCCGGGATACGCGTGGTCCGGCATTATGGCTACGCTGCTGGCCAGCTCCAATCCGATCGGCACTGCCCTTGCCGCCATTCTTCTGGCCGCACTTCAGACGGGCGGAATGGGGATGGAGCGCAACACCGACGTGCCTCTGGAAGTATCGAGCATTATTCAAGCGGTGCTGATCCTCTTCGTATCTGCGAGAATCGCTTATTCCTTTATTACATTCAAACGAAAGAAAGCGGGGGCGAAAAATGGATCAGCTGCTTGACGTTTCGTTATTCGCTTCGGCGTTACGCATGATTACGCCGATCCTGCTGGCTGCGCTTGGAGGCGCGTTGTGCGCCCGAGTCGGCTTGTTCAATGTCGGTCTGGAGGGGATGATGCTAGTCGGCGCATTCTCCGGCATTGTAGGCAATCATATGACGGGAAATATATGGGCGGCGGTGTTGTTCGCCGTGATGTGCACGATGATGTATTCCTTGTTATTCGGTTATATGAGTATTCATTTGAAGGCTAATGTCATCGTAGTCGGCATATCGCTGAACTTTCTGGCGCTAGGATTGACGACTTTTGCGCTGCGCGCGATATTTGACGTGAAGGGCGCCTATACGAACAGTCAGATGACTGGCCTGCCCAAGCTGCAGATTCCGCTACTGAAGGATATCCCGTGGCTAGGCGAAGTATTGTCGGGCCATACAGCGCTCGTGTACCTGTCCATCTTCATCGTCATCGGGCTGCAATATTATCTGTTCCGAACGGTGGGCGGCTTCCGATTGTTGGCAGCCGGCGAGAATCCTACTGCCGCCAGAAGTCTGGGAATGAATGTCGCGTCCATTCAATACAAGGCGGTGTTGCTGTGCGGCGCGCTGTGCGGCTTGGCGGGAGCGCAGCTGTCGCTGGGCAACGTCACGATGTTCTCGGAAGGAATGACGGCTGGCCGCGGCTTCATTGCGTTGGTTGCCACGATGCTGGGCCAGTCCAATCCGATCGGAGTGGCCGCATCTAGCGTGCTGTTCGGGTTCATGGACGCACTAAGCATTCGTCTGCAGGGGGTGGCGCTGCCGACACATTTCACATCCATGCTGCCATATGTCGTCACACTGGTTGCGTTGTTCTTCTTTAAGGACAAAGGCTATATGCAAGAGGCTCGCAAATCGAGCGGAAGCTCGCGTTAGACGCTATCTACATTCAAAGGAGCGGATCATACATGTATTTGCCAATCTTACAAGTGCAATCGGAGGAACTTCCGGATTACGCCATCGTCTGCGGCGACCCCAGGCGCGCAGCCGCGATCGCGGAGAAGCTGACGGATGCGAACGAATTGGCGTTCGCTAGGGAATATCGGACCTTCGTCGGGGAGTACGACGGGGTGAAGCTTGCCGTCGTCAGCCATGGCGTAGGCTCGCCAGGTGCGGCCGTATGCTTCGAGGAGCTGATCAAGGGCGGCGTGAAGACATTGATTCGCGTCGGTACGGCAGGCTCCTATTCCGCAGAGCATCCTGCAGGCAGCTTGATTGTGAGCACTGCAGCGGTAAGGGCGGAAGGCCTTACCTCCCAGCTGGTGCCAAGCGGATTCCCCGCAGTGGCTGACAGCGATGTGACGTCGGCGCTGTATGAATCAGCACTTGCTGGAGGAGGGATCGTGCAGAAAGGCATTACTGTAACGCTCGATGCATTCTTCAGCGGAGTGGTGGACATTCCGCATAAGCAGTATAAAGCGGCTGGCGCCCTTGCGGTTGAGATGGAGATTGCAGCGCTCTATATTGTAGCGACGCTCAGAGGCGCTCGGGCTAGTGCGATTGTGGCGATCGACGGATTCGCTGACGCCGACCTTGCGGCGGAGTACGATCCGCATACTGACGCCGTCACCAAGGCGGTGGAGCGCGAGATCGATGCCGCGCTCGGCGCGATTGCGAAGCTGGCGCGCGCTTAGAAGAGCGGAATCAGTCAAAGGCAGACGATCTATTAGATTGCCTGCCTTTGTCGTTATCGCAATAGCTGGCAGTCAGCTGTTATGGCAGGCATGTATTGCCGTTCCGGTTCTAATGACAGCTCGCAAGAGAACTATCGCGCATACTTCAATTGAATCGGTTCCAGCTCGGCATGAGGCGGGCTCCAGCGCGGAGGACCGTATTTGCTCAAGTAGCCCAATTTATTCAGATGTTGCTGCACAGGAGCTTCCTCGTCCAGCTTCCGGAACAACTCCCAGCAGGCGATGACGTCGTTCAATGCTCGGTGGCCGCCAATTAGCGGAATATGATATCGGTCGCACATATCCTTCAGCGTATGTGGATAGGCATGACGTTCCCTGCTGATCGTGAGCGTGTCTATGAAGGAGTTGTGGAACGATCGACCAGCGAGTCGCATGAGTGTATAGTGAAGGAAGCCCAGATCGAACCCGGCATTATGGGCGATCAGAATATGATTGCCGATCATCCGGTTCAAGATGCGGAAGGCGGTATCCTCATCCATTCCCCCTGCAGTCATCTCGTCGGTAATGCCTGTAAGCTCCGTAATTTTGGGAGACAGCTTGTCGTCATATCGAACGAGTGTGCTGAACTCACTGACAATTTCACCGTTGATGCAGCGAATGGCGGCGATCTCGATGACCCGATCCTTTATGGGATCAAGTCCGCTCGTTTCGAAATCAATAACTGTATAACCGTTTGCGTAAAGTTTGCTCATTTCATTCAACACCACATTCCATTATGTATTTGACTCGTTTCGCAATGACCCAGGCTGTTATACGATCAAATACTTATTCTATAAAAAATGCGGTAATCCTTGTTCGAAATAAACAAAAACCCCCGCCGGTCGGTTCTTAGCCGAGGGCAGGGGTTTTTGTCATTCCTCATATAAAGCTGTATTAATGGTTGTTGCCTGAAGCGTTGCTTTTTTTGTCGGATGATTTCGTTTTCGTATTTTTGACGGCATGTCCTTGTTGTTTCGCCATAATGTTATTCCTCCTTCCCACCATACTGGATCATTAGTTTGAAGCAATATCTTGCATGATATTCATAATCCTTACAATGGTGGATAATGGATTGCAAGGTGGCCCAATTGATCACGCTGTGGTTGATCGTTTTTATAATTGCAAAAATAATGGTGGACAAATGCAATGAATATGAAATATTGGAGATAGTAACAGGGAGGCACAAGATTAGAAAAGGAAGGTGTGTAAACAATTGATGGAGACACATAAGTATTGTGAAGCAAGAAATCGGAGACAAGGCAAAATTGGAATGAGAACAGTGAAGTTAATGGGATTTACTGTTCTGATGGCTGCATTATTAATCAGCTTTCCCATACAATCTCTTGCTAGTGGCAAAGATGCGCAAGCACCGGATGCGTTATGGAAAGCAACAATAGGAACAGAAGTGGAAGAAGCTGTGGGCGATGGCGTTGGTGGTAAAGGCGGAGGAACAGGGGATGGTGCAGGCGGTCAGGGAGCCGGGAAAGGCGAAGGGATTGGCGGAGGAGGTATGAAGCAAAAAGCCCGCATGGAAGAAAAAGGCGGAGGAATCGGTGAACAGGGCGGCAACATGGGCAAATCCGGCGCAGGCAGCGAGGGCGGCAACATGGGCAAATCCGGCGCAGGCAGCGAGGGCGGCAACATGGGCAAGTCCGATGTAGGCAATAAGGGCGGTAATATGGGCAAGTCCGATGTAGGCAGCGAAGGCGGCAACATGGGCAAGTCCGGCGCAGGCAGCGAGGGCGGCAACATGGGCAAGTCCGATGTAGGCAATAAGGGCGGTAATATGGGCAAGTCCGATGTAGGCAGCGAAGGCGGCAACATGGGCAAGTCCGATGTAGGCAATAAGGGCGGTAATATGGGCAAGTCCGATGTAGGCAACAAGGGAGGCAACATGGGCAAGTCAGGAAACAGTGGCGGTAAAATGAAACCTAAAGGAAAAGGCAGCCGCTGATCTTCGAATTTATTAAATACAAAAGGATGCAGACCAGGCAAACGATCGCTTGGTCTGCTTTTTGCGTGCCAGCTTGGGCGCCCAAATGTGGGAGATTGTACGAAAAATCGTACAAATTAGCGCAAACAAGGCCCGAAATGCAGAGGTTTGTACGAAAAATCGTACAAACGCAGCAGCTTGAGCACCCAAATGTGGGAGATTGTACGAAAAATCGTACAAATTAGCGCAAACAAGGCCCGAAATGCAGAGGTTTGTACGAAAAATCGTACAAATTAGCGCAAACAAGGCCCGAAATGCAGAGGTTTGTACGAAAAATCGTACAAACGCAGCAGCTTGAGCGCCTAAATGTGGCAGATTGTACGAAAAATCGTACAAAGTAGCGCAAACGAGACCCGAAATGCCGAGGTTTGTACGAAAACTCGTACAAACGCAGCAGCTTGGGCGCCCAAATGTGGGAGATTGTACAAAAAATCGTACAAAGTGGGGCCAGGGAGTAGCTGAAGGGGCGAGATTGTACGAAACAGCATACAAACGTACCGACGCAAGCCCGCAAAAAGTGGATGGGTGAGAGGAAAAAGGTTACACTATCACTATGCCACTCTAGCAACGAATGGAGAATGCAGATGAAGAAGCAAAAGATACGTGCGGGAGCGAACATTACGCTGATATTGTCAGCTGCAGGTATATTGGCCGCTTTTCCGTTCCAGCATACGTTCGCGGGCGGGCTGTTGTTTGCCGCTTTTAGCGCCGCGACGATCGGGGGGCTTGCAGATACCTTTGCGATTAACGCTTTGTTCGGTGATCCTTTGAAAGTAAGGTGGCCAAAATGGATGGGCACTCATATTATTGCTAGAAATCGTGAGCGATTAATAGATGAACTGGTTGATATGGTGGAGAACGAGCTTCTGACCGTTGACGCTATAAAAGAACATTTGCAATATCACAATTTGGCGGAGGTTGTCGCACAGTATTTGCTTCGGCATGGCGGTTCGGTCAATGTCAAGGAGATGGCAGAGAAGCTGCTTGGGGAACTGCTGGAGAGGACGGATGCAGCCAAGCTGGCAAGAAGCATAGAGCGCTTCCTCTCTCAGCACGACGATGCGCTTCAGCTATCCGATATGCTGGCAGACATCGGAGATTGGTCTATTCGCAATGGATACGATGACAAGACATTGTCATTCCTGTTCAGACAGCTCGCGAAGATTGCCGCCACGCCCCAACTGAAAGTTATAATCGGGCAATTCGTCCATTCCGCCATTAAAGCATACGAAGGCGACAAGTTCAGACGGAGACTGGTGGATTTTACAGCCGGATTGAATGCGGATGCCATTAGCGAAAAAGCGCAAATCTGGATTGTCACTATGCTGGAAGGGTTAGCCGACGAGTGTCACCCACAGCGAACGAAGCTGAAGGAGTGGTTAATCGAAACCGTAAAACGTCTGAAGGACGATGAAGAGCTGCGATTGCGTGTGGAAGGAACGAAGCGAAAATTGATGGATGCAATCTGGCCACATATCTCGCTGCAGCCCTACCTGTCTCGTACGTTTGACCATTTCCGAGAGGCGCTTGCACAGGAAGGAAGAGCGGATGAGGAAGCCTTCAGCGTAAAGATGTGGCTGCACAGGCAGCTGGATGCGGCGATGGATCAGTTGAAGGATGCGGAACGTCTGGAACGGCTGGATGCGGGACTGAAGTCGGCCGTCTTGACATTGCTGGAGCAATCCCATGCCGCAATCGGGCGAACTGTCAGAAGCAAGCTGAATACATACACCAATGAAGATCTCATCGAGCTGGTGAAGGAGAAGGCGGGTCACGACCTTCAATTTATCCGGTTGAACGGTATTGTAGTCGGCGCACTGGTCGGTTCCATTCTCTATATGCTTACGTTCTGGATCGGAGGGGTGTAGAATGTCCATGCGACGAAAAGCAAACTTGAGTCTGGCCGTGTTGGCCGCTGCATTCACAGCCGCGGCTATCTGCCTCTATTATTACCCCGGGCAGTGGTGGTCCCGGCTGCTGTTGTATACGGCGGAAGCGGGGCTTGTTGGGGCGTTGGCGGATTTATTCGCCGTGACAGCGTTATTCCGACATCCATTGGGATGGAAATGGGTGCCGCATACCGCAATTGTACCGAAAAATCGGGACAAACTGGTCGACGGCGTCGTTCATATGGTGGAAGAACAACTGCTCAGCAAAGGGATGTTAAGAGAAAAGCTGAGTCGCATCCGCATCGTAGAGACGGCGATCTCGCTGATAGATCGTACAGCGGGAAAAAGAGCGGTTGCCGAGCTTGGCTGGAAGCTGATCGTCACCTGGCTTAAGGGAGCGGATACGGGCAAGCTGTCCGTAAAGCTGGACGCTTACGCCCGTAATGGACTGCAACGGCTTCATCTCGCTCCATATGCCGGAGCGGCGTTAAGATGGGTGCTTGACAAAGGTTATATGCAAAAGTGGCTGGACGGCATCGTGGATTATGCGGCCACCCGGACAGAGGGAGATGATGTCAAGCAAGCCATCGTATCCATGCTTCGCAAGGAGAAGGACAAATTCGTCAATGAGGGCGGCTCCATTGCCCGCTGGTTCAAGCAGAAGCTGTTCGATCTGGCTGAAGCTTCCGACGCAGTCAATCTGGAAGAAGCGGCCGATACGTTGCACCGGGATTTGCGCTCCTTCATCGAAGGGATGCGCATGCAGGATCACGAGCTTCGCATCTATCTCCAGCATAAGATGTATGAGCTGGCCGATACGCTGGAATCCAATGCGGACGTCTCCATTGCGATAGATCATTGGAAGCGGAGCTTGCTGAAGGAGATCTCCTTCCAGCCGTCCATCGCTGCGCTTATGCAGTCGATTGTCCGAATGGTGACGACTGACAGCGGCGTAAAGTACATCGTGCACGATAGCAGTCAAGAGCGCTTAAGCCACGAGGCTGTGAAGATCTGGGTTACCCGGCTGCTTTCCGTCTATTGGAATTGGTTCAAGCAGGATGAAGCGGCAAAATCGCTGCTGGAGCGGCATTTGCAGCATTTTCTGTCTCGTATCATCGAAAGCGAGCACGCGGTAATTGGCGAGATCGTCAGACATACACTTGACCAGTTCACTGAAGAGCGTCTCGTCCAATTTATCGAAGGGAAAGTGGAGAATGATTTGCAGCGTATTCGCTTGAACGGCGCATTGATCGGCGCTCTGGTTGGAGCGCTGTTATATACTTTTTTACATGGCATATACGCTCCACTACTGGCGTTGCTGTAATCCGAATATCACATCGACTGCCAATCCCGGCCTGATCAACAGGTCGGGATTGATGCGTGAAAGGTATAAATGAAACTGGATTTATTCATGAATTTGGCAATTGAGCTGCCGGTAGGAAGGAACAAACTTAACAAATGTCGAATGATGTAAGAACGCATGATGTGGTCTGTTCATAACGGCAAGGCTTCAACGCAAACGGAGATTAAACAAGTTCGGGGGCGAGCGCGTCATGGATAATGGTCATATGAACATACATGGGACTTACGATTCGTTATTGGTTCTCTTCTCGTATGTCGTAGCAGTTGTCGCTTCCTACACTGTATTAGACATGGTGGGCAAGATCAGCGAGACGAAAGGTCGGAATCGCGAACTCTGGCTGCTGTTCGGCGCATCGGCTATGGGGATGGGCATATGGTCAATGCACTTCGTCGGCATGCTGGCGTTCAAGTTGCCTGTTCCGGTGGCGTATGATTTCATGTACATCTTGCTCTCAGTGATTACCGCGCTTGTCGCATCCTTCATAGCACTGCGAATTGTAAGCGGAAGCACACTGACAATTCGCAGTCTCCTGCTTGCAGGGGTGCTGCTGGCATGCGGCATATCCGCGATGCATTATATCGGGATGGCAGCCATGCAGATTCACATCACCTACGATCGTTTCTGGTTCACCGCTTCAATTGTAATCGCTTTGGCAGCATCTATTTTCGCACTTTGGCTTGCCCTTTATTTCCGCAAGGGGGGCGAAGGAAGCGGACGGTGGAAGAAGCTAGGGAGCGGTCTTATAATGGGAAGCGCTATTGTCGGCATGCATTATACAGGCATGTGGGCTGCGAACTTTCACTTGAGTGACTATAACGTCTCTTCTTCCAGTATAATGCTGGAGCAGGAACTGTTAGCTTATCTAATTGCGGCCGGAACGCTGCTCACTCTTGGCTTGTCGCTGCTGAGCATCGTCATTACGCGCAGAATGTCGCATAAGGATTCCGAGATCGAACAGAAGACCGTCCAGATCTATGCCCAGAACGAACAGCTGAGCAAGCTGAACGAGCACTTGGAGGAGCTTGTTGTCGAACGAACCGCTCAGTTGGAAAGTGCAAGGGACGAAGCTGTCCGGGCCAATCAATTCAAGAGCCAGTTCCTGGCCAATATGAGCCATGAGCTGCGCACGCCGCTCAATGCGATTATCGGGTACAGCGAGATGATGATGGAAGATGCGGAGGAGATGAAGAATTCTGAATACGTAGAGGATTTAGCGAAAATCAGACATTCCGGCAAGCATCTGCTCGCAATCATTAATGACATTCTGGATATTTCGAAAATCGAAGCGGGGAAAATGGAACTCTATCTGGAAACTTATAGCCTAGAAGAGATTGCGCAGGACGTATTGACGACGATCAAGCCGTTAGCGGAGGGCAGCGGCAACGAGCTGCGGTGGTCTGTCGCAGAAGGACAACTGACAACAGATTGTATGAAACTCAAGCAAATTCTGGTTAATCTGCTTAGCAATGCGAATAAATTCACCGAAAAGGGCGCTATTGAGCTGCACATTCGAAGTCAGTCGCGAGACAATCGTAAAGGCTATTGCTTCCTGGTGAAAGATACTGGTATCGGAATGACAGCTCGGCAACTGGAGAAGCTGTTCCAGCCGTTCACGCAGGCAGACGCTTCGACGACTCGCAAATATGGGGGGACAGGTCTCGGACTTGCGATCAGCCATAGCTTCTGTAGCATGCTGGAGGGAGAATTGGAAGTGGATAGCGAGGTTGGACATGGCACGACGTTTACATGCTGGATTCCAAATGCACAACGTCTTTCAAGTGATTAAGTTAGCCTGCTTCATTAGGCTGGAGAGGAGATTATGATGTTAACGGACCTAAAAGATATGAAATATGCTTTGTCTGCCTTGGAACAATCTTCGATTATTTCCATAACGGACGCTAGCGGCAATATTCTCTATGTAAACGAACTGTTCTGCGAAATTTCACAATACGAAAAGTCTGAGCTGATCGGCAAGCCCCATTCCATTGTAAGCGCAGCATTTCATTCGGTGGAGTTCTATCAGGAGATGTGGCAAGCGCTTGGTGAAGGGCGAGTATGGAAGGGTGAGCTTAAAAACAAGGCTAAGGACGGCAGCACTTACTGGGTAAATTTGACGATTGTCCCGTTCGCTAACGATGCCGGCATAATCTATCAGCACGTTGCCTTCGGCACGGATATTACAGTCAGGAAAGAGAATGAATACAAGCTCATGGATACGATGGAAAATCTGAACGATATCGAGAATGCGCTTGACGAATCTTCGATCGTTGCAATTACTGATGACAAAGGTGTTATTACTTATGTCAACGATAAATTTTGTGAAATATCGAAGTACGAACGCGAGGAACTGCTGGGGAAAACACATCGTGTCATTAATTCCGGCTATCATCCCAAATCGTTCTTCAAAACGATGTGGGACACCATCCGTTCGGGAAAGGTATGGCGCGGGGAAGTGAAAAATCGGGCAAAGGACAGCAGTGAATATTGGATGAACACGACGATCGTCCCCTTCCTTGACGATAAGGGCAAGCCGCATCACTTCATCTCCATCCGCACAGATATTACAGATCGAGTGCGGGCGGAAGCGGCGCTTGCGGAACGAACGAAGCAGCTTGGGCGCGCGAGGGACGAAGCGATAAAGGCGAACATGATCAAGAGCCAATTCCTTGCGAATATGAGTCACGAGCTGCGAACGCCGTTAAATGCAATTATCGGATACAGCGAAATGCTGATGGAGGATGCCGCGGAACTGAGCGATCCTGACTTCGCTGAGGACTTGGCGAAGATCGGACATGCCGGCAGGCATTTGCTCACTTTAATTAATGACATCCTTGACATCTCAAAGATTGAAGCGGGCAAGATGGATGTGTACTACGAACACTGCAGCCTTCACAGCATCGTGGAAGATGTGGAAGCAACCATTGCACCGCTTGCTCTGCAGAATGGGAATAAGCTGATACTCTATCCGATAGACGGAGAGATATGGACCGACATTACGAAGATGCGGCAAATATTGCTTAATCTGCTCAGCAACGCCAATAAGTTCACACAGGGCGGAGAGGTGGAGCTGAAGATCGAAGCCGAGAACAGAACAGGCCAGCAGGGTTACAGCTTCAAAGTGAGGGATTCTGGAATCGGAATGACGAGCGAGCAATTGAACAAGCTGTTCCAGCCGTTCTTCCAGGGGGACTCCAGCACAACAAGGCAATTCGGCGGCACCGGACTCGGTCTTGCGATCAGCCGCAGCTTCTGCGAGCTCCTGGGTGGTGAGATTGCGGTGGAAAGCCAGTCAGGAGTTGGGAGCTTGTTCACGTGTTGGCTTCCTGCCAAACCTCAGCAAAACATAAATGAGCGCATATGGGAACACAGTGATATCGCTATTACCGCTCAGGGCGACGAATCTGTCCGCATACTGCTCATAGATGACGAACCGTCGAATGAAAAGCTGCTGCGTCATTACTTCAGCAGTGAAGGCTGGAAGCTGGCCTTCGCCGATAGCGGAGAGGAAGGACTCCGGCTGTCCCGCGAGCTGCAACCGCATGTCATTCTGCTAGACATTCTCATGCCCGAGATGGATGGGTGGAGCGTTCTGACCAGACTGAAGAATGATCCGGTGTTAAGGGGGATTCCCGTTATTATCGTATCGATGACCGATGACAAGAAGCAGGGATTCTCGCTCGGCGCCTCCGAATTCATACTGAAGCCTGTGGACAAGGCGCAGCTGGTTGCTACAATCGACCGTTATATCCCGAACCGCAATGCGCAGCGGGTGCTGGTCATAGAAGATGATGCGACGACGAATGAAATGATGGCCAAGCTGCTGCAGAAGGAAGGATATCAGGTCACTCAGTCTTATAACGGCGGGAGTGCGCTCTCACTTATGCAGTCGGAAATGCCGGGATTGATTTTGCTGGACCTGGTGATGCCCGAGATGGACGGATTTCAATTCTTGGCGGAGCTGCGCAAGCGAGACGCCTGGCGAAGCGTTCCTGTTCTTGTCATCACAGCCAAGACAATCACGGTACATGAGCGATTGAGACTGAAAGGTTACGTAAAGGGATTCATGCAGAAGGGGTCGTTCGATCATAAATCCCTGCTGGCCGAAATACATCAATTGATTGGGGAATAAACGATGTGTAAGACGATATTATTGGTGGAAGACCATGAGATGAATCGAGATATGCTGAAAAGGCGGCTATGCCGAAGGGGATTTCATGTCTTGACGGCTGTAGACGGACAGGAAGGCATCGATACGGCTGTGCTGAAGCAACCCGATATTATTCTGATGGATATGAGCCTTCCTGTCATGGATGGCTGGGAGGCTACGAAGCGGCTAAAAAGGAAGGAAGAGACGAAGCGGATTCCCATTATCGCTCTTACCGCTCATGCGATGTCCGAGGATGCTGCTAAAGCTTATGACGCAGGCTGTGACGATTTCGATACGAAGCCCGTCGATTTCGAGCGACTGCTTGGGAAAATCCAGAAGGCGCAGAATGCTTTGGAGAAGGCCGATCTGCAATAGATACATCGTAGTAAGGAGTGTACTAGTGCTATGGGGATGGAAACGGACGGCATGGAGTTTGCCGCTCCTCTGACGGATGCCAGAATATTAATTATCGACGATCAAGAGTACAATATCAGTCTGCTGGAGAGGATGCTGAGACGTGCTTCCTTCCATCAGCTAAGCAGCACGACCGATTCGTTGCAAGCAGAACGTCTTCTTCGGGAGTTCGATCCAGATATCGTTCTGTTGGACTTGCATATGCCGGGGATCGACGGGATGGGGGTGCTGGCTAAGATCAGACATATGATGGGAGACAAGAATTATCTTCCCGTGTTAATGCTGACTGCGGACGTTACGGCAGCCACGAAACAGACGGCGCTGCAGGCTGGTGCGAACGATTTTCTGACCAAGCCGCTAGATCGAACCGAGGTTATTCTCCGTATGAGCAATTTACTCAAAACGAGATTTCTCCATAAGCAATTGCAGCATTATAATGAAACGCTGGAAGCGAAGGTGGCGGAGCGAACGGAGGAGCTGAACCGGACGAAGCTGGAAATACTGGAACTGCTGGGCCGCACATCGGAGTATCGCGACGACATGACAGGTCAGCATACGCAGCGAGTAGGACGGTTGTCGGAGTTGATTGCGCTTGAGCTGGGGTTGCCGCAAGAGCAAGCGTCAATGATTGCGAAGGCTGCGCCACTGCACGACATCGGCAAGATCGGCATCTCGGACCAGCTGTTGCTGAAGCCGGGTCGTTATGAGCTTGATGAATTCGAAGCCATGAAGAAGCACACGATTATCGGAGCGGACATATTGGAAGGCAGCAGCTTCGATGTATTGAAGATGGCCAGCATTATCGCAAGATGGCATCATGAGAAGTGGGACGGCAGCGGATACCCCGACGGGCTTGCCGGCGAGCGTATTCCTATAGAGGCAAGGATTGTAGCGCTTGCTGACTTTTATGACGCGCTCACTCATGATCGTCCTTACAAGCGCGCCTGGACTTCAGGCGAAGCGCTTGATGAAGTGAAGCGCCAGAGCGGCAGGCATTTCGACCCTGCGATAACGAGAGTTTTTGTAGCTTTAATTGAACGGGATTGGCAATAGATCCCGTTCAATCATTGCCTAGGTGTTCTTTATAGAGAATATTTTGTGTTATAGTGAGAGGAAGTGAAGTTGCTGTATAAGCGTGAATAGAGAACGGAAGGATGATGGAGACAGTGATGAAGGTGCTGATTAATTTGCTTTGGATGCTGCAACTGGCCATGTGGCCGCAATTGCTTGCATCAGGCAATGAGACGAGCGTGAAGCCGCTAAGCCTCACGGCAGTCATTCAACAAGGGAAGGCTGCGCTAGGCGCAAGCGAGTCGCATAGCAACGGTGAACCGGCAGGCGCAATGAATGCGAGGTGGCAAGGCACACCTCTACAGATTGATATTGGGAGATGGGGCATCAGGAATGATGGAACCGCTCCTAAGGAGACGACGAGCGGCTTGAACAGAGCTCTGGAATGGGCTCATTCGACCGGAATTGACGCTGTTACACTACCTCCCGGGAACTACTCGATCGATAAGGACAGCCATATTGCAATGGTATCTAATATGGTATTCCAGCTACCTGACGATGTTGTGCTGCAAAAGGAGACGAACGGCAAAGAAAATTATGAAATCTTGGTCGTCGGCTATGGCGTGAGCAATGTTACCCTTCGAGGAGGCATCTACCGCGGCGATAAGGATATGCACGATTATTCCGGCAAGGACCATCCCTATTCCGCCGGAACGCATGAGGGTGGACACGGCATAGCGCTTAGAGGAGCTAGCGCTGTTACAATCGAAGACGTGAAGGCGGAGCAATTTACGGGTGATGGGTTGCTTATAGCGGGTACAGGTACGATGACGAAGGACTTGTACGAGAATCACTTCGAAACCGGGGGAATAGACGACAAAGGGAAGCCTGTCGAGGCCGCCGGGAAGATCAGGACGAAGGAACCTGTCAGCCTCCAGCACGACATTTTCAAGGAACAAGGCGTGTTCGAGCTGTCTAATGCGAAGCATTTGAACAGAAGCTACGATATTTACTTCTATAACGGAACCGGTAAGCTGCTGCAGAAATTAACGGACAAGAAGGTAAGAGATATGATGGCGATTCCCGATGGGGCAAGCTCCTTTCACCTTGTATTCAACCAGTCGGAACAAAAGAATGCCTATATTGAAGTATGGAACAGAGTCGTCAGCAGCGATGTTGTCGTGAAGGATTCCGAGTTCGCTTATAACAGAAGACAGGGCATATCAGTCGTAGGTGGGGACGGGATATTGATTGTGAACAATGAGCTGCATCATATGAAAGGAACGATGCCCCAATCCGGCATCGATCTGGAGGGCGGCTTCGGCGAGAATGGTCATCGCAACAGCAATATTATTATCAGGAGCAACCGATTTCATAACAATGCTTCCTACGATCTAATTCTCTATGATGGCAGGGATGCGCTGGTGGAGCACAATTATATGGGCTCCAAGGGGGCGATCGGACTTGCGGTATCTGAACCTTTCACCGGCGCGCTTATACGGAACAATCATTTCGACGGAACGCGCATTATCGCCTACCATGATGTTGTGTTCAAAGATAACCGGTTAAATGACAGCTATACGACCTTGACAGGTCCCAACATTGTTATAGACGGTATGTCATTGACAAACGCGACATTGTCCATCGCCGCCTCTGAGCCGTTCGGCGTACGGGCTTCAGATGTGAACATCCGCATCACGAATGCGGAAGCGGAAGCTGGGCTGTCGCTATGGGGCAAGCGGATTAGGCTCGACCGCATCACGATTGAAGGGACGCCCAAGCTTCGTTCCGTGCAAGGTGGTATTGAGTCCGGAAGCATCATCAATGATCTGCGAGTCGTCGGCTTCAACTCCCAATACGGGGTATCTTTGCCACCGGCTACTTACAATCGATGCTATCTCGAAGGCGCGGAAGGGGAGAGCTTCGGTTCGATCGGCGTAGGCGGGAGAGGCCCATATAGGTTCAACGACTGCACATTCGTCTCAAGCAAGACAGCGAGCGTTAATATGACAGCTGGCCATGCGGATCTGGATCTGACGATCAAGCATTCCACGTTCCGGCTCAGCGGCAATACCAGCGCTATTACAATCGATGCGGCCAAACAGCTGTCGTTGTTGAACAACACCATTGTTGCCCCGTCGCTCACCTCCAACAAAGTGGAGCTGATCAGGCTGAACAATTACTGGCACCGCGAGGAGCCGCACGACATTCTGCAGGCGACAATAACAGGCAATACGTTGGAGACTAACATCGATGCGGTCGGTATCTCGACCTTGTACGCAGGTACAGGCGCGCCTCCCTATGTGGTGAAGGACAACGAGCTTGGAATTGCCAGGTTGCAGGTGAAGGCCACTGATGTGACGGAATGAATAATCCCGCCATGAGAAGCTGAATCTTATCGTTATCTAATGGATAAGGCCAAGACTAGTTGGTACTGTAGGCATGTCTGTCCTGACATTCGCACATACTAATCCAGTTACTTCAAGCTGGGGAGTTGATGGAAGATGGGATGGAAGATACTGTTATCGCTTCTACTGCTTGGACAAGGAGGGCAGGCGCTGCATGCGGAGCCGCTCGACATCCGGCATGAGGGCAATACGTTGCTTAAAGTGAACGAAGAGGAAATTGTATACCCGATGAGCGGTGTCCCGATTCTGTTGGAGGAGCGAATGGAGAAGCTGATGAAAGAAGTTGCGCCTAAGGTGGAGATCGCTCCCGTCAATGCGACGTTGAACAGCGCCGGAGGAATTATACCGGAGCAGACGGGCTCTATATTGGACAAGAGAACGTTCCAGGAGTTGATATACGGTTATGTCTACGAAGGAGAGCCTTCCATAGTCGATGTGCCGACCAGAGTAGTCTATCCCAGAGTGGACAGTGAAGTGCTATCCGCTATTAAAGTAAGGAAGATCGGCCAATACGCCACTTACTTCAACAGTCGCAATCAGAATCGTTCTCATAATATTGATTTGGCGGCGAAGGCCGTCAATAATGTTGTCGTATTTCCAGGAGAGCGATTCTCCTTCAATGCGGTTGTTGGAAAGCGAACGAAGGAGAAGGGATACTTGAAAGCGCCGGTTATCGTGCGCGGCGAGCTCTATGAGGATATCGGGGGAGGGATTTGCCAAGTGTCCTCCACGCTGTTCAATGCAGTTGATCGGGCCGGCTTGACCATTGTCGAGAGATACTCCCACAGCCGGAGAGTCCCTTATGTACCTGCCGGACGAGATGCGACTGTAAGCTGGTACGGACCCGATTTCGTCTTCGAAAATCCGTACAATCAACCTGTTCTGATTCGAACGTTTTACGGCTACGGACAGGTCAGTATTGTTATCTGCTCTTCTGAATTGATCGAGCTTCATCCAAGGCAAGTGCCTAGCGCCTCCAGACGGCTGCCGGAGGAAGTTAAAGTGGATGAAGCCAATGCGCACAGCATCCAATAGCGAAGCGTCCCTGTCTTGGCAGGGGCGCTTTGTTATAGAAGCGTACCTGTTCCTTCAGAGACGGGATATGCATGGCTGCAAGCACCCGAGGCGTCCTAAGTTATGTTATAATGGGGAACGTTAATGGATAAAGACGTGTACGGTGTGAAAGGAGAAAGTAATCAGGATGTTAGCATTACAACAAGAGAAAGCACATGCCGGGCTTCAGGAACAAACGGCATTGGCGACCAAGCTAATGAAGATGAGGGGGGACAGTGAGGATAACAAGCGATGGCGCACTATCGACACGCCTTTAACCTTGCAAGAGGGCTTGTCCAGGCTTACGAAGGATGAACTGACCGTCATTCGCACTCGTTACGGTATTGAGAATGCAAGCAGGCTCAATAAGTCAGCTTTGGTTGATGTCATTGCGCAGACAATCGCCGAGAGACTCTCGGAAGTTCTTCATTCTCTGTCGCTGAAGCAGTATCAGCTGCTGCAAGCGGTGGTCCGGAACGGAGGACACACGGAGATGGAGATGAACTGGGAGAGCGAGCTCGATCTGCTATTGCTTCGAGGGCTGCTATATACTGGAAAATGGAACGGCAAAAATTCTGTTGTAGCTCCTCAGGAAGTGCTGGAAACGTTCTGTAAGCTCGATTCAGCGGCCTATGAAGCGGTCATTCGCCGTAATTGGGAATGGATCAGAATGACCAGAGGTATGCTGTATTACTACGGCACTTTGAAGACTTCCAATCTGTACGAGTTATTAAGCCGCATGGAGGAGCAATCACTGGCGACAGAGCGGTTGACCGCAGTGCTGGTAGATGACATAGCGTCGAATGATGGCATCATGCTAGATGAAGCGGGCCTGTCCAATGAGCGGGTATTGGATTCAAGAAGGGTACTGAATGAGCATAAGCTAAGAGAATCCGTTCCCTTCCATTCCTTCACCAGGGAAGAGTTGCTGGAAGCGGGTGAACCCGGCTTCGTAGATCGTAACGCCAGCTACCGCACGTTCGTCAGTGAACTGGTCCGGCAATACGGACTAAGTGTGGAGGAAGCTGATGAATTGGCGGAAGAATGCGTTTATGCGACCCGTATCGGGGAGCCGATGCCGAACATTGCCCATTATCTGGGCGATCAGTTGGATATGGAGTCCGGCGATCCGGTGCCGTTGATCGAGAAGCTGGTGGCGCTAATGAACGGTACGAGACAATGGTTTTTGAAGGGGTATGCTTCCGATCAATTGACGGATAGCGGCAGCCGTTATAACGGTCCGCTGCTTGTGAACGGCGGCAGCAAGCAACAATTGGCTTCCGCCAAGAAGGTAGGTCGGAATGAGCCGTGTCTGTGCGGCAGCGGCAAGAAATACAAGAAGTGCTGCGCCAAATAACAGCAAGGGGTGTCGCTAACGAGGGTTTCCTCATTCGCGACACCCCTTTGTATTTTTCTATGCCCCGTTAATCGATGGAAAGCAAGCCCGGCTCAAGGAGCTACAGATGGGATGGCAGATCGATATCTACTTCTTTGTTAATGGCTGCTGAGCGGAGAATGCCGTCAATAATGGCTTGATTGTATAGAATCTCTTCCGCCGGAATTGGCGCAGGCTCATCTTCCCGGATCGCACGCACGAAGTCCTTCACCTTCTCCTCGAAGACGTTCAGACTATGTTGTATACGCGGTATCGGGGTATGCGTATGCTGCCCCATCATATCGTGGAACAGCGTCATGCTGCCGACCTGACCGTCCCACACGCCCGACCACGGTCCTTCGCCATAAGGCGTCACCTTCAAGCCAGCGTCGGTGCCAAGGAACATCGATGCGCCGAGTGTATCCATATGCATCGCCCACGAGATCTTGAACTGCAGGACGATGCCTCCTTCCAGACGGATGAAGGCCGAGCCGAAGTCCTCGACATCGAAGCGGGACGCTTCCGCATGATAAGCCGGATTGCTTCCGAAGTAGTTGGACGTCATCGCGGATACGGTGAGCGGCTTGGGATACCCAAGCGCATGCAACGCAAAGTCGAGCGAGTAGCAGCCAATGTCCGCCATCGCGCCGGCACCGGCCAGCTCCTTGCGAATAAAGGTGCCTCCAGGCATGCCGCGGCGTCTGCCGCCTCCCACTTCCACATAGTAAACCTTCCCCAGCTTGCCGCCCTGTACAACGTCGCGAATGAGCTTCGTATTAGGGTCGTAGCGCGGCTGGAAGCCGACCGACAGCATTAGCCCCGTGTCCTTCGATACTTGCACCATGTGCACAGCTTCCTCTAGAGTGACAGACATCGGCTTCTCCAGCAACACTTTCTTACCGGCCTGCAGCGCGTCGATTGTCGTGCCGTAATGAGACACGTTCGGCGTACAGATGCTTACTCCGTCCAGCTCCAATTCCAGCAGCTTGCGGTGATCCTCGAAGGCGGTTGCATCATGCAGTCCTGCCTCATCCAGGAATTGCCTCGCCTTCCCGGGCACGATGTCCGCAGCCGCGGCTATTTCTACATTGTCCATGGCTTGATAAGCTCTCAGATGGCCGGCTGCGATGCCTCCGCTTCCGATGATGCCTACTCGAATTTTTCTCATATGTGGTCATCTCCTAATATCAGACTTCGTGCTTCCCTTCATTCTAACATTCCGATATTGAGCATAATAGTGCGTCATTGCGACATATCCGGGTGAATGACATATTCTATGGTGTGTGACAAAAATCTCACTGCTTCTGCTTTCAATCGGTTATAATGAACAAAAACAAACAATCATAATCGGAAGAAAGTAGAGGTAAATAAACATGAAAACAGAAATCATGCATCCCGCTGATCAGCTGCTGCTGTATATGAATCGCATTTATGAATATGGCATGACAACGACATCCGGCGGCAATATCTCCATTCTGGACGACAATGGAGATATCTGGATTACCCCTGCAGGCGTGGATAAAGGCACGTTAACCAGCCGCGATATGGTATGTGTCAAAGCGAACGGCGATCTGCATGGGATCCATCGGCCGTCCAGCGAATTGCCCTTTCATCGTCTCATCTATGCCGCTCGCCCGGATCTGAAAGCGATAGTTCACGCCCATCCGCCCGCTCTGGTCGCGTTCAGCATCGTTCGGCAAGTGCCAGATACAAGATTGCTTCCTTACGAGCGTCAAATATGCGGCCCGATCGGCATGGCGCCGTATGCGCTACCCGGCAGTGAGGAACTTGGCAAAAATATTGCGGATGTGTTCAGGCAAGGCATGCACTCGGTCATGCTGGAGAACCACGGCGTCGTGGTCGGGGCCGAGGATTTGTTCAGTGCGTTCCAACGCTTCGAAACGTTGGATTTCTGCGCTAGACTGGAAATTGAAGCACGACGGGTAGGAAAGCTGAAGCTGCTGACAGACGAAGATTATGAGACAATGCGCAACACAACAAGTCATTCCATCGAAACGTTCCGGCGGGACGGCATGACCACCTACGAGAAGGAAATCCGCCGCGAGCTGTGCAGACTTATTCACCGTGCCTATAAGCAAAAGTTGTTCACCAGTACACAGGGCACGTTCTCTTGCAGAGTGGAGGGCAACGATTTCTTGATCACGCCGTATGGCGCAGATCGTAACTATATTCAGCCCGAAGATATGGTGCTGGTCAGGGACGGGAAGGCGGAGGAAGACAAGATGCCAAGCAAGTCCTTTCAACTGCATCAGTCCATTTATGAGAATCAGCCGCACGTCAATGCGGTTCTGATCGCTCATCCGCCTCATATTATGGCTTTTGCCGTCACGGACACCGAGTTCGATTCGCGCACGATACCGGAGAGCTATATCCTACTAAGAAGCACTCCCAAGCTGAAGTTTGACGCCGTCTATCAGGACCCCGTTCGAACTTCGGAGACGTTCACGCCTTCCACACCGATCGCAATCGTGAACAACAACTGCGTCATTGTGGCGGGGAGAAGCCTGCTGGAAGCCTTCGATCGGCTGGAGGTAGCCGAATATAGCGCCAAGTCCGTTCTCGCGGCAACAGCGCTTGGCGACATCGTTCATATCGACGGGGACAGAATAAAAGAGCTGGAGGTAGCGTTCAAGCTGAATTGACGGCTTATGCGGCTGAAGGTGGAAGGAAGACCTCCGGACAGTCGAGTTTTCGACTGGTCGGGGGCTTTTTCCATTCTGAACAATGAAGTTAACAGAGGATAATGAAGTAGAAAATGAACAAGTTCCATCATTTCCCGCCGATGGTACGATGAATGTGTTCCCCCAATCTGCTGTTCTTGCTGGGAGGTGTTAACGGGTACCATTAGGCATCGGCTTGTATCGCGAATCAAGCAAGTTTGAAAGCGTTTTACTAAAAAGAAGGAGAGAGAATTTATGCGAATGAACCTGAAATCAGTCCAAGTGCTGCTGTGTATGTTGCTGCTTTTGCCGTTGGTGTTCGTCAAACCGGTGCAGTCCAAAGCGCAAATCGCTGCTGCTACCATTACCGTCGACCAAGCAGATGTTATCAACCCGGATTTCCTCGGAATCGGCGCTGAATACGATCCGTTTGCGTACATGGAGGAAAGCCTGGGAGACGGGTTCAATGACAACTGGTGGGAAATGGAGAAGCACCGGATAGCCAAGCTGAAGCCTGATATCGTGCGCGTATGGTACCAGGTCGACTGGATGGAGCCCGCGAACGACAACAATGACCCTGCTGTCATCAACTGGTCGGGTATGCAAACGAACAGCTCCAAAATGCAAGCGGTTTACGAGGTGCTGGATTACCTGAAGTCACAGGATATTGACGTTATGCTGATCGCAGGCTTGGCTATGACAGAGGAGAACCAGAGCTGGCTGGGGTTTCCGGGACTGCCGCGGCCGGAGCTCAGCGCGCCAACCGATCTGGCCGAGTGGGGCGAGTGGGTATCAGCCACCTTGCAGCATCTGATCAATACCAAGGGGTATACCAATATTAAGTACGTGATGTCCTACAACGAGCCCAATCTCGCTAGCTTCGCTACCCCTGCGAATGTAAGCAAGCCGAACTATTACAGGGATATGTATCAAGCCATTCACAATCGGCTTACAGCCGACGGTATCCGCTCACAGGTCAAACTGATCGGACCCGACGAGTCCGGCGCCGCGAACTGGACGCAGTACGCGGTTCAGCAAATGGACGGTGTGCTCGACATTTACGATGGACATGCTTACGGACAGGATTATGCCACGCTTCAGAGCTGGTTGACGACACGCTTGAATTACGTTAATCCCACCGGGAAGCCATTCATGATCACAGAATTTGCAGGTATTGCAAGCCCCGACAGCCGGAAGACGTATCAATACGGCGTTAGCGTAGCGGACCTGATGGTGTCCGGTATGAGGAACAACGCTTCCGCACTCTTATACTGGCGCTTCGCGGATCAGCGTCTGCCGGAGCCGCTTGATTTCCTGGACAATAACGCCTACGGGCTGTACCGCTGGATGCCGATCACGGCTACGCCGAACCCGTCCTACTACGCATTCGGTTTATTCTCGCGTTATATTGAGTCTCACTCCGAAGTACTGTCCACGGAATCGCCCGATCCGGATCTTCATGTCTCTTCGGTCCGCTTGCCGGACGGGAACTATTCCGTGTTTGTCGTGAACAGCAGCAAGACCGTAGACAAAAATGTGACGATTAACTTTACGTCTGCGATCAATAAATCGGTGGAGCGTCATCTGTATTCAGAGGAAGTAGTGCCGTCGGCGAATGCCAACCTGCTTCCGGCCGATAAGCGATGGGCACAGGTAGCGAGCCAGTTCAACGATGATCTGCTGCCAGCCAACAGCGTTGCCGTGTATACAACAGTCCCGGATGAAACGCAAATCGAAATTATGTCCGCGGACCAATCGGTGACATGGGGAGAAAAGATCAAATTCAAAGCTTGCGTCCTAAACGGAATTGGCGGTGTGAAGTGGTCGGTGCTGGGGGGGCCGGATTACGGCACAATTAGCAACGGCGGCGTGTATCATGCTCCATCCACTATGCCGGCGATGCGACAGGCGATCATCAAGGCAACGAGCAATATAAATCCCGATGTGTACAGCTATGCGGTAGTTCGATTCGAGGCAGCCGGCTTGACCGCATCAGGTGAAGAGGACATGATCGTACTGAACTGGCTGCCATCCGCAGGCGCGACGGGTTATACCGTCAAGCGCAGCATAAATCCGGGCGGTCCCTACACGGCTATCGCCGCCGAATTGACGGAGACAACCTATACCGACACCGACGTGAATGCATCTACCCGCTATTATTATGTCGTGTCAGCGGAGAATGCCGTTGGCGAAATCGGCAATTCCCGGGAGACATTCGCCAGCCCGCTGTCGACTTCCATGCAAGACGAGTTCACAGGCCATGCGGTGGATACGAGCAAGTGGACGATCGTCAATCAGGGACTTCGCTCCACATCGGCCTCTGCGTTAACGGCTTCTGTAGCGGACGGAACGCTGAAGCTTGCCGGAACGACCGATATCGGAACCTGGGCGGGCAAGTCGTTGCGCAGCATCCCTACCTTCCGGGCAACTCCGGAAGCGCCGCTGACCGTAGAGGTCGACCGGGTGTCGCTTGATGGATCGGGAGTCGGATTCCGCAGCGCCGTCTGGTTATATGTGGGCCCGTCGCAATATATCCATTTCGCCCAGAGCGGCGAGTATAACAGATGGGTATTCAACAAGGATGGAAGCAGTGATAATCTGGTCTGGAACGACGGCGACCGGGGCAATCACCGTATGAAAATGGTTCATGACGGCAGCACAGTGAAATTCTACATTGACGGCGTTGAACGTGCCAGCACGGCAGTCACCTGGCATACAGACATTAAGATCATTCTGACAGGCGAGGCTTGCCTGATTGGCGACACGGTAAACGCGGAGTTCGATAACCTCTCCGTATATAAAGGCAGTACGCCTTAACCAGGAAACGAATGCGAAGCCAAAACGGGAGGACTAGGACTGCTGCAGGCAGTCTAGTCCTCCCGTTAGTAGCTTTGACCTGTTAGGATGCTATATTCCGGTGAGGAGTATTTCATGGCTGGATTGATGCCACAGTGACATCGATTACGTGCGTCCGTTTGTTCGGAAGGACGTTAATGGTTGGACCGATTCAGCTTCATAATCTCCTTGTAAAATAATGCGGCAATTAACGTATGCCCGTCGGCATTGGGATGAACAGTGCCTTCCGGCAAATGGAGCGAAGAATTGCCCCGGGTAGACTCATACAAGTTTGCGCAAGCTACACCCGTCTCCCTGCAAGCCTTCAAGACTCCGAACGCCTTGGCATCGTTTTGCTCCTCCGTATAGTAAGTGTTATAAGGAATGTTGGACACAATGAGTTTGGCCTGCGGCATTAGCTCTTTTATTTTCCAAATTCCTTCAAGCAAAGGCTCGTAGGGATCCCCATCGTTCATGCCGGCGAGCCACAGAATCAGGTCGGGATTCCGGGGCGCGGCAACGGCATCAAGAACAGTCGTGATCCTGCTTATGGGAGCGCCGGATAAGCCGTGAATGCTGACGGGAGACGACAGCATCGCCTGAAGCTTGCGCCCGAACAACTGCTGTGGTCTGTCCTCGACGTTCGCGCCAAACGTAATGGAATCGCCGATGCATACGATTTGGCGAATCGTTGCTGGCTCCGGCCGCGCGAATGCGGCCATTAAATAGTCGATAGTAATGGAATAAGCGGAGGACAGCGGATGCTTCCTGCCGCTTTTTCGTATTTCCACCGTATGGAATCCGGGGCAGATGTCCATTGACATGACGCATACGCAATCGTTGTTATCCTTGTCATACAGATCGATAAAGGAGCGGAATTCATCGTCGATCCATATTTCGGCAATACCCAGGGCTGTCCCGGTAGAAGCATAAAGCTGTATAGCGCTGAAGTAGCCCTCCCAATGCGCAGTTGCTGGAGTGTTCCTCCCATGACATGATTCGTGCCGGCTGTCGAGACTTGCTTGTTCATCGTGCAGCACGGTCCATGAGCCTTTATAGGTTAAAGCCATATTTTCAATTTTACTTACAGTCAAGCTGTTTCCTCCTCATCCTCATATCGGCACAACCCAAATGGTCCAGCTGCCTTGGAGCTTTGGCGCTTCCACGATTAAAAATCGAGAGGTATCCCGGAGTACGTAAGAGACGCTATCTTTAACGCCTGAAAGCTTTGCGTGCTCACTGATTTCATCTAGATACGGTCCTGCTTCGTTCGGCGCACCTTTCATGATGACGTCTATTTCGCCTGCATCTCCGGATGCCAGCAGATAAATCCGGCAATTCGAACAACCGCCCATATCCATCGGGTTGCTTTGCGATGTATTTGCGGTGGGCAAATAAATATGCGCTTGCGGCGGAGCCGGCGCGTTCCGTTCATAAGCAGTCATTTTATTCTCCTCCTCTCATGCGTTCATTGTATATCAGCCCTAAAAGGGCGGCCTAGGAGACTTTTTTAACTCCGTTGCCCATTTTCAACCACTTGCTTCGAAGGTATTGTAGGGAGTCGTCGGATTCGATACTGTAGGGGCATCGGAAGGAGGTCTTGAACATTGGGCGTTACGATGCAGAAGCTTAAAGTGAGCGATTCCGGGAGATATCTCACGTATGAAGACGGCGCCCCTTTTTTTTGGCTGGGCGACACAGCATGGGAGCTGTTCCATAAGTTGGATCGCGAGGATGCCCGGCATTATTTGGCATGCCGGGCCGAGCAAGGCTTTAATGTCGTGCAGGCGGTAGCACTTGCAGAGCACGAAGGACTGACGATGGGAAATGCCTATGGCCGACTCCCGTTATTTCAGGATGATGCGGGGAAGTTCGACCCGACGAAACCTGATGAGAACGGGGAGTATTCGTATTGGGACCATGTTGATCATATCGTGAATACGGCAGGTGCGATGGGTATTTACATTGCAATGCTGCCGACCTGGGGCGATAAATTTAATGCGCAACATAGTAAAGGTGTGGAAATTTTCACCAAAAACAATGCTTACGAATACGGCAAATGGCTGGGCCGGCGTTATCGAGACGCCCCTCATCTGATCTGGGTGCTCGGAGGCGACCGCGGGCTGCATACCCGGTCACACTTCGAGATTGTGAATAGCATGGCTTGCGGTTTAAAAGAAGGCGATGGCGGCCGCCATCTAATGACGTTTCATCCCAAGGGCAGCTCCTCTTCGTCTTATCATGTTCATGGCGAGAAGTGGCTGGACTTCAATATGCTTCAATCCGGGCACGGCGAGATGGAACCGGCGAACTATCGGATGGTAGCAGCCGACTATGAACGTGTACCGGTGAAGCCTGTATTGGACGGGGAGCCTTGTTATGAGGATATTCCGCGGGCATTCCATCCTCGTAACGGATATTTCGACGAGGCCGATGTGCGTCGCGCTGCTTATTATGCGATATTCTCAGGGGCTTGCGGCCATACGTACGGCCATCATTCGGTATGGGCGATGTGCGACGGGTTCTACGATTCCGTAAGCATGAACGAGTCCGGCGTTTTTTTTATTATGCATTGGAAGGACGGGCTGCATAGGCCCGGAGCCGGCCAAATGCGCTATTTGAAGGAGCTGTGGCAGCAATTCAGCATGGAGGGAAGCGAGCCAGACCAGCAGTTGATTGCGACGAATTTCGAAGGAGCGAATTATAGGACGGGACTGAAAGGGCGGAACGCTTCCATGATCTATTGTCCTAACGGGTTATACGTCGACGTCTCTATGGGATGGATTGGCTGGGAGAAAGTCCATACTTCATGGTTTAATCCGAGAGACGGAAGCTATACGGATGTAGGAACCTTTCCGGGAGAGGGAAAGCGCAGATATGTATGCCCGTCAAGCGGCAGAGGCAACGATTGGGTGCTGGTCTTAAGCAAAGAGTCCTGCCCGAGCCGAACGATAGAAGAAGATGGAATAAAAACTTAATTATGAAAAAGGTGGAATCTGCGATGAGTTTGACAGTCATCAGGAAAAAAGCGCGAGTCGGGGTTATTACGGTCGGTCACGAGCCGTATTGGGGGCAATTCGCAGGCTTGAAGGAGGAGCTGGAAGGGAACGGTCGGGAGTTCGAGGCGATGCTTAAAGAAAACGATGTCGAAGTTGTGTACGGAGGTTTCGTCGATAATATCGACAAATCGTTTGAGGCCGCTTCTTTCTTGAAGGCACAGGACGTGGATTTTCTGTTTTGTTATTTGAGCACATATGTCACGTCCTCTTCGGCGGCGACCGCCATTCTTAACCTGAACGTGCCAACGGTGCTGGTCGCGTTACAGCCGCTTGAGCGATTGGATTACCGGAACACGACGACCTATATGCAGCTCGCGAACGATAATATTTGTTCTCTTCCGGAGATTGGGGGTGTTCTCGTTCGGGCTGGCAAGCCGGCAGCCGGCATGATCGTCGGCACGCTTCATAATGATCAGCGGGCTGCTGCTGAATTGAAGTCCTGGTGTCAGGTCGCGAACGCGCGCAAAGCGTTCAAGCAGGCGAAGATCGGTTACCTGGGACATACGTACGAAGGCATGTACGATATGAACTCGGACCCGACTGCATTCACCGCTGCTTTCGGTTCCCATATACAAATGCTGGAGATGTGCGATTTGGCGAAATTAGTGAATGATGTACCGGAGCGTGAAGTGAAGGAGAAAATCGAGGAAATTCAAAGCGTCTTCACGATCGCCGATCCGTTCATCGACCCCGTGACGAGGCCGATCAAGCGAGAGGATCTGGAATGGTCTGCCAAGGTTGCGGTCGGTCTCGACAAGCTGGTGTCGGAGTTCGGATTGACAGGGCTGGCTTACTATTACAGGGGTCTGGATAACAATGAATACGAACGGATCGGTTCGAACATGGTTCTAGGCAATTCGTTGCTGACCGGCAAGGGAATTCCGCTTGCGGGAGAAGCCGATCTGAAGACTTGCGCTGCGATGTTGATAATGGACCGGCTGGATGCGGGGGGATCGTTCGCCGAGCTTCATCCTTGCGATTTTGTAGACAATGTTGTGCTCGTCGGGCATGACGGTCCGCATAATATTAAGATTGCGAACGGCCGGCCGATCATCCGGGGTCTGGATTTGTTTCACGGAAAATCAGGATCGGGGATCGGCGTCGAGTTCAGTATTAAGACGGGTCCCGTCACGCTGCTCGGCATCTCGCAGACGGCCGACGGCCGCTACAAGATGATCGCGTCGGAAGGCGAATCGATACCGGGTGAAATTCCGCAAACCGGAAATACGAATACGCGCTGCAGCTTCAACTGCTCCGTAGCCGAATTTATCGAGAGATGGTGCTCGGCGGGACCAACCCACCATTTTGCACTTGGCGTTGGCCATGTGAATGCAAAAATCAAAAACGTCGCCAAAATAATGGGCATTGAACTGGAAATCGTATAAGGAGGCTTCGGAAATGAGCAGCGTGAATGGGAAGAAAATGTTGAAGCGGGCTACGCTGGAGATGAGCTTAAAGCCTTTCAGAAGCCTTGAACAGCAGGCAATAGACGAAGTGTGCACGGAAGCGCTCCTTCAGTGGAAGTCGCTGATTGCAATGGCGGAATCCGCCTCAATGCTGCTGTGGATATCCGACGGTAGCGAGATTTTGACATGGAACGGAAGGCTGGAGACTTCTTTTGAATGGGCGAAGTATATCGGCTTCGCCAATGAAGAGTATTTCAGCCATATTAAGGATAAGGACAATCCCCGCATTGCCCGGACGTATACGGATGCCCCCGTGGATATGACCTACGCTGACTTAAAGCGCATTGTCGCATCGTTCAAGCGAATCGCTCGCGAGCGGTTCGATGTACAACTGGAGGTCGGCGCCACGTTCGATGCCGGACCGGAGTTCGCTTATTCGGATTTTAAATACAAAAAGCATCCGGAGATGAATCGTGCCGAGCTGGGCGGGCGGTTCATTGCGCTAAAGGCTGACTACACCGTCGTCTGTACCTGGTCCAAACTTAAGCAGGACACGTCTTCCTATGCTGCTTACCCTAGCGGTATCCCGGAAGGAACACCGTTTGGCGAGTTCCTTGGCAAGCAATGCGCAAGCTTTCTGCCTGAGCTCGGGTTCGATTATATATGGTTTTCGAACGGCTTTGCTTTATCGTATTTCCCCTGGACTTATCTCGGCGCCAACTACGACGGAACGAGCATGCCGCTGGCCGATCAAGCCGAACTGTCTGCAAATGTCATGTCGTTCTGGGATTTGTTCAAGCGGGAATGTCCGGATTATCGCGTGGAGATCAGAGGAACCAACTATGGGACGGGTATGGATCTGGCCAAGGATTATATCCCGATGCTAGCGCTCTATGACAAAAAGTATCTGGAGTACCCTGCGCCGAATTCGCCATGGGGCGCGCTGAACTTCGACTTCGGACTGGAGATGACCGGCTATATGTCTCGTATCGCAGAGCTTCCGGGCGATACCTATCCGTACCGCTTCTATCCGAACGACCCGTGGTTTTGGCAAAACCCTTGGTTTGACCTGTACGACAGAGAGCCGCATGATATTTATTGCCCGCTGTCCGTCGCCAGGTTGAACGAGAACGGGGAGGCGGAAAGTCCGGGCATTATCGAGATTCTAACGATCGATACGGAATATGGAGAATTGAACGAAGAGGGACCAGCGGAGATTGTGCCGCATTTCAAGCGGGCGCTAGCCGACCGTCCTGACGGTCCCGGCATTCTGACCTGGCTGTATCCGTTCTGCGAGCTTCATGAAGCGGTGGAGGCGTCGAATGAGAATTCCGGCGCCGCGTTCTTCCATGACTGGTTCGTGCGCAATGCGATTAACGAGGGACTGCCGCTCAATACGGTTATCGGAACCGATGTCTATTTCTCGATGAGCGCAGAGGCTCGTAGCAAGCTGAAAGATACGATCCTGCTCGTCTCGACTTGCTGGCTGGAAGGGGACAAGGCAAAGGCCATCGCAAGTTACGTAAAGGAGGGCGGCAACGTTCTGCTATACGGTGCGGCTCGCGACGAATGTCTGCTTGAGTTGCTCGGGCTTCGAATAGCGGAGCCGCTTGAGGGCGAATTCGCATACAAGCTGTCTGGCGAAGCTGACATGCTGGAACTTGAGGAGACGCAGGCGCGCAAGCTGCGCCACTATGGAATGATCGCAGACGGCGGCTTCGCAGAGACATTGGCAGAGGCTCCGAACGATAACGGCACGATCATAGGCGAAGTGCGGCAAGACGGGCAGAGCCGGATATTCGCGCTCAGTCGCTCACTGCCGGAATGGAACGGAGGCCGTGTCGGCTGGGTGCGGGGCTCGCTTCCATTCGAACCGTCCGGCGTTACGCATCTGCCGGTCCGTCAAGCTGCGGAATGGGCCGATGCAGCTGGAGCCGTCCGCGTCGTGCTGCAACAATTCGGTTATACGATCGCTCAGAATAAATTCGAGCAGAGCTCTGCTTCGGCGCTTATGTTCATAAAGCGACATGACAACGCGTTTTTCTTTGTCGGTTGCAAGAAGGATACGTCGGTGTCGTTCCGCTTGCGCTTTCCGGACGGCGAACCGGTCATTACCGGACAAACAACGGTCGTCGGGACGGGTCATGCAACTTATGCTTTGGACCGTACGTTTCATGACGAATGCCGCGTCTTCGTTCTACAGGAGTGCAAGTCGCAAGTATGGTGCAGGGAATTAAGCGCGATACCGACCCGGACGAAACAATCGGTTCGCCAGCTTGCGATTAGCGGACTCATAGATGCCGCCTTGACGCTCTACCCTCCTTTTGCGGCGCTTGAGGCTGGTCTTGTCGAGCTTCGAGTCGAGCATCCGGACGGAGATTTAATTCCATGCGAGCGGCAAGGCAATAAGATCATTGCTCGATCGGTTAGCGGTACGGTCAGTGTAACCTGGTGACAGCCAATTAGCGCACGGGAAGTGTCGGAAGGTGCTATAGATATGAGGTGCCATGACAATATTCTATTCTGGGAGGAGGTTCGAGCATGACAAGCAAAAAGGAGCTCCGATGGGAAGTCGGATGGAGCAATGGTGTGCAGGAAGCTCCCGAACGGTGGGTGAGCGCTTCAGTGCCAGGCGCCGTCCAGTTGGACTGGGCGCGCGCGGAACAATGGGAAGACCATACCTATGGCAATAATTGGCGACAATACGAATGGATGGAAGATAAATATTGGACGTACCGGGCTCGAATCCCCGTACCTGTCATAAAGGAAGGCGAAAGACTGATCTTTGTCTCCAAAGGCATCGATTACAGCTTCCACGTCCGAGTGGGCGGCAGTATCGTGTGGTCGCAGGAGGGGATGTTCACCCCGGTCGAGGTGGACTTGTCGGAGCATGCAGGGAAGCGTGACGGGATTGCATTAGAAATTATTATTGAACCGGCGCCGAAGCTTGCAGGAGCGACGGGGAGATCACAGGCGGCGCATTCCTGCAAGCCGGCGGTCAGCTATGGATGGGACTGGCATCCCCGATTAATTCCGCTTGGCATATGGGATGAGACCTATCTCGAGGTACGGGCGGCCGAGCATATCGTATCTGCGGAGGTCCGATACGAGTTAACCGATCGGCTTGACGCGGCGACTCTGTCTCTGAATGTACGCCTGAACGCGGATAATTGCGCACCAGGCGAGCTGGTATGGAGGCTATCTGACCCTGAGGGCGTCGTTATGTTCGAAAAAACGGTTTCTATTATGGGGAAGACCGTTCGTACCGAGGCTTCAATCGAAAACGTGCGTTTATGGTGGCCGCACGATCATGGAGAGCAGCCGCTATATACATCCGAGGTTTATTGGGATGGGAGCGGGCACTCTGTAGTCCATCCTCAAAAAATTGGATTTCGCAGAGCGAAGCTAATTGTCCATGAGGGAGGCTGGAAGGAGCCTTCCCAGTTCCCGAAGAGCAGAAGTCTTCCTCCGATTACGATGGAAATAAACGGGAGGGCGATCTTTTGTAAAGGAACCAATTGGGTGAATCCTTCGATCTTTCCGGGAACAATTACTTCAGCCTATTACAGAAGTCTGCTGGCGCTGGCGAAGTCGGCTAATATGAACATGCTGCGAATTTGGGGAGGAGGGATCGTGAACAAGGAATCCTTCTTTGAGCATTGCGACGCAATGGGAATCATGGTGTGGCAGGAATTTCCTCTTGCCTGCAACTTGTACCCGGACACGCCGGAATATCTTCGCGTGCTCAGTCAGGAGGCGCGTTCGATTGTTACCCGGCTGCGGAAGCATGCTTCCGTCGTAATGTGGTGCGGGGGCAACGAATTATTTAACGCCTGGTCGAAGATGACCGATCAGTCGCTTCCTCTCAGGCTGCTGAATTCGATCTGTTACGAGATGGACCCACAGACGCCTTTTCTTTCGACATCACCCATTGAAGGAATGGGACACGGTCATTATATGTTCCGTTACCGGACGGGTGAAGATGTGATGGAGGCGATGCCGAGAGCAAGCAACACCGCATATACGGAATTCGGCGTACCATCTCCGGCTTCAATCGAGCAGTTGAAAACCTTCATTCCAGAGGAGGAACTGTTTCCGCCTAGACCGGGCACAGCCTGGGAGGATCATCATGCGTTCCATGCGTTATCTCCGGAGATGTGGCTGATGCAGGACCAATTGGACTATTATTTCGGTCCGTACGAGACGCTGGAGCAAGTTGTGGAATACGGCCAGCTGCTGCAGTCGGAGGGCTACAAGTGCATTTACGAGGAAGCCCGGCGACAGAAGCCGAGATGCTCTATGGCGCTGAATTGGTGCTACAATGAGCCGTGGCCGACGGCGGCTAATAACAGCATCGTCATGTGGCCCGATAAGCCTAAACCAGCTTACTATGCAGTCCAGGCATCATGCAGACCCCTTTTGGCGAGCGCGCGCATTCCGAAGTTCGTGTGGAATGAAGGGGAATGGTTCGAGCCGGAGCTGTGGGTGCTGAACGATGCGCCGGTTGAGGCGCAGGGGGGGCGGGTTGAAGCCTGCTTAACGATTGGATCGGAAGAAAAGGTGCTGCTTCTGGCGTGGGATTACGATGAAATACGACCTAATGCGAACCGCAGGGGGCCGACGGCCAGATACTTGCTTCCTGCAGCGGACGCGGAGAGAATGACGCTTGAACTGATCGTTCCCGGGAGGGAGGAACTGAGCTCGTCCTATACGCTTCTGTACAGAGCCGGCGGTCGCCCGGCAACTTCCGTCAGCAGCGCGCTTAATTTCAGTACGTGACGAATATATGCGTCAGGCAATGCAATAAAAACAGGCAAGAAACGCAAAAACGTCTTGTATCGGAGCGCTTACACCTGCATCTATAATGAAGAGGCAAAGAACAAAACAAGATGAATCGAGGGGAAAACATGAAACAGAAAAAGAGAGCTTTAACCGCAGCCAGTCTCCTTCTGGCAGCGGCACTTACGTTCAGCGCATGCTCGAACTCAAATAGCGGGGGAACCAATGCTCCGCCATCCGGCGAGCCGACGGAACAGAATGACGGTCAAGCTTCAGCAGTGACCGGCCCGCTTGGCAAATACGACCCGCCGATCGAAGTGACAACGGTTCGGGCTGTCAATCAAGCCTTTAAGTATGATGAAGGGAAATCCATCGATCATAATATTTGGACGGATATTTTCAAAGAACAGTACGGCATAAACGTCAAAAATATGTGGGTTGTGGACGAGTCGCAATACCGTCAGAAGCTGAATATTTCCATTGCCTCGGGCGATATTCCGGATTTTATGTCCGTCAACAAGGAGGAACTGCTGCGCCTATCCGAGGAAGGTCAGCTCGAGGATTTGACACAACTGCTGGAGCAATACGGAAGCGATTACTTGAAGGAAATGCTCAATCAGGATAACGGCACGGCTCTCAATGCCGCCACCTATGAAGGCAAGCTGATGGGTATACCGCAAATGCAGGTGAACGGCGGCGTCAGTACAGCAGAGATGATCTACGTTCGCGCGGATTGGCTCAACAACTTGAATCTGCCGGAGCCAAAAACGATTGATGACATTATTAAGATTGCTACCGCTTTTGTAAAGGATGATCCAGATCAAAACGGCAAGGACGACACGTACGGCTTGGGACTCAATAAGGATCTGTTCCTGCAGCACGGTACGGTGAAAGGCTTCTTCAACGGATTCAATGCGTACCCCGATATGTGGTTGAAGGACGACAGCGGCAAGCTGGTATACGGCTCGATTCAGCCGGAGATGAAGGCGGCACTCGAGAAGCTGAGTCTGCTCTATAAGGATGGCGTAATCGATCGTGAGTTTACCGTTAAGGATTGGAATAAACTTGCCGAAGACGTGGCAGCCGACCGGTTGGGGCTTGCCTATGGCAATGTGTCACATGGAGGCTTCATCCAGAAGACGAACAAGAATAATAATCCGGACGCGGAATGGAAGGTATATCCTATCGTATCAGTTGACGGGAGCCCCGTGAACCCACAGCTCAGCGACACGGCCAACAATTTTTATGTCGTGAAGAAAGGCGCCAACCATCCGGAAGCCATGATTCAGCTGGCGAATATTTATTTGGAGCACTATTACTTGACGAGCTACGCACCGGAACCAAATCCTTTCATCTCAAGGGACGAGGGTATCTTCCCCGGTAAATATCATCCTGTTCAGATCGATCCGCTCAATGTGAATTTGGATGCGTTCCGTCAAGTGCAGGACGCGCTTGCCAAACAGGACGGCAGTCACCTCGGCTTTCCTGCAAACGTTCATTACGATCGTCTGAAAAAATATGCGGAAGGCGATATGGAGATGTGGTTCGCAACGATCGTATTCGGCGCGGAAGGCTCTTATAGCGTCATCGACTATTATGACAACAATAAACTAGGTCTGTATAACGCATTCCAGGGAGCGGCAACGCCGACCATGTCCGAGAAGATGGCTTCCTTGAAGAAGTTCCAGGACGAAACGTTTACGAAAATTATTATGGGCGAAGCATCGATCTCTGATTTCGATACATTTGTAGACGAATGGAAAAAGCTTGGCGGAGACCAGATTACAGCTGAAGTGAACGAGTGAGCGTAACTATACCGCAATTGCTGCGAGAAGGCGGCTGGCCGCCTTCTCCTTATTTTCGCACCGGAGGAGACTGCTATGATTAAAAAATGGCGGATGCAAATACCGTTACACCTGATGCTGATTCCGGGGTTGGCCGCAATCTTGATCTTCAGCTATATTCCGATGGCGGGGGTCGTAATTGCCTTCCAGAAATTTGTGCCGATCAAAGGTATATTCGGCTCTGATTGGGTTGGGCTCGAGCATTTTCGCTATATGATGCAGCTGCCGAATTTTTCACAGATTTTGTGGAATACCGTGTATATCGCATCTATGAAAATCATTGCCGGCATCATCGTACCCGTAACCATTGCCTTATTATTAAACGAGATTCGAAAAGAAGCATACAAGCGGATGATACAGACGCTAATCTATCTGCCCTATTTCCTCTCGTGGGTCATTCTGAGCGGCATTCTTATTGATATCCTGTCCCCAAGCCGAGGCGTCGTGAACCAGTTTATTGAATGGCTGGGCTTCGATAATATCTTCTTCCTCGGAAGCAACGATTGGTTTCCCTATACATTGGTCATATCCAACGAGTGGAAGGAATTCGGGTTCAGCACGATCGTTTACTTGGCTGCGCTTGCCGGTATTAACCCTTCTTTGTATGAGGCAGCTTTGGTTGACGGAGCCAACAGGTGGAAGCAAACACTGCATATCTCCCTGCCGGGTATGCTGCCGATCATCGTTCTGATGGCGACGCTCAGTATCGGCAGTATTTTAAACGCCGGCTTCGAGCAAGTCTTTAATTTGTATGGACCAGCCGTTTACGAAAGCGGCGACATTATAGATACGTTCGTCTACCGAACCGGTCTGGAAGAGGCGCGGTATGGACTGGCCACTGCGGTTGGCTTGCTTAAATCGGTTGTGTCGCTGCTGCTCATATCGGTTTCTTATTTCCTGGCTTACCGATTTGCCAACTATCGCATTTTTTAAGGAGGAGTCCACATGAGCGGACATAAGTCGCCGTCCTACCGTATATTTCAAGTGCTTAATTATGGCTTTCTTACTGCCTTGGCTCTCCTGTGCGTGATGCCTCTGGCGCACCTTTTCGCTGTTTCCTTCAGTTCCAATGCAGCGGCAACGGCTGGCGAAGTCTTTTTATGGCCTGTTGATTTCACGACCAAGTCGTATGAATTCGTTCTGACGGAATCCGCTTTTATGAAGGCGATGGGCATCACGATAATCCGGGTTCTGCTCGGCGTGTCAATAAATATGATCATTACAATACTGGTTGCCTACCCGCTGTCGAAGGATGCCAAAGCGCTTTCCGGCAGAACGATCTACGTATGGATTTTTGTCTTTACTATGTTGTTCAGCGGCGGTATCATTCCGATGTATATGACGATGCGATTTCTGGGGCTTCTGGATACAATCTGGGTGCTTGTACTCCATACTGCGGTGCCGGTGTTCAATATTGTCATCCTGCTTAACTTCTTCCGGAATTTACCGAAGGAGCTGGAGGAAGCCGCATTGATCGACGGCGCCGGGCATTGGCGCATTATGTGGGGAATATTCGTCCCGTTGTCGGCCGCATCTATTGCAACTGTTACGCTTTTTTCGATTGTGATGCATTGGAATTCCTGGTTCGACGGTATTCTTTACATGAATTCACCGGATAATTACCCACTGCAGAGCTACCTCTATACAGTCGTAGTTGGCATTCAATCCATTATAAGCAGCTCTACTGACATGGAGGTGCTTCAGATGGTCTCAGACCGGACCGCGCGAGCGGCTCAGCTCTTTGTCGGTTCGATCCCGGTGCTAATGGTGTATCCGTTCCTGCAGCGCCATTTTACGAAAGGGATTGTACTGGGCAGCGTGAAGGAGTAGCATATTTAGAAGAAAAAGGCTACTACTTCGCCAAAAGGAGCGCAGGGCATGCACCGTTTCATGAAAGGAAAACGATTTACGATTTTCGGCAAGCTGGTTCTTGCCTTTCTCATCGTAATGGCGCCTTTACTCGTTCTGGGCGCTACCATCAGCGAGAGAGGGGCGGGCATCGTGGAGAAAGAAATTTCTAATTCCTTACGGCAGCAGGTTCAGTTTTACTTGCTGTCTTTGGAGACGGAAATTGACCGGATGACCGATCTTCAGCGTGAATTCATGAATGATGAGGATTTGGATTCTTTATCCTTGATGGTACAGCGGATGTCGCTGTACGAGCAGCTGTCCGCGGTGAAGCGGCTGCAGGCCAGATTAAGGATGATCAAGGAGTCCAGCGCTTATATTTCCACAGCAACAGCCTATATTCCATCCATTAATCGAATCGTCTCTTCAGACGGCGATATACAGGAGCTGGATCAAGCTGCGCTCGACGATGTGAAGGAAAGCTCACTTCGTTCGGCCCATCCCTTTGTTCATCAGAATGACCGACTGTTCATTCGAGAATTTTACCCAAGTCCATATCATTTAAAGGTTCGAAACCCTAACTTCATTCTTGAACTCGAAATTTCTATTTCCGAGCTGTATCGTTTTCTCGAACAACTCCCCGGTTATAATTATGGCGGCGCAGCGCTGATAAATGACGATACGGTCATCGTTAGCGGGAAGCATGCCAAGTCCTTCGAGGGAATTAAGGAGAAGCTGGATCAGGAAGTGTTTCGTTGGTTTGATGAGGATGGAACAGGGTTAGCCGAATTCGGAGCGGCACAGTTGGATATGATTGCTCGTGAGAGTGGAGATTACCTAATTACGCATCGTTATTCCCCCTATCTCAATCTCCATTTGATCGTGTACGTGCCTGAGAATGAAGTGATGGGACCGCTTGATAGCTACCGGACATCGCTGTGGGCCGTGCTGATTGCTGCTTTTATTGTCATTCCTGTATTTGCTTACTGGATCTATCGCATCATTCATCGGCCGCTTCGCAAGCTGGTCGGAGCGTTCCGCAAGGTTGAGGCGGGCATCATGCAGGTCGAGATCCGGCATGAGAGCAATGACGAATTTCAGTATCTATATGAGAAATTCAACTTTATGGTCTCCCACCTGAACAAGCTAATCTATGAGGTATACGAACAGAAAATCCGGCTCCAGCAATCCGAGCTTAAGCAACTGCAGTCGCAGATAAATCCTCACTTTCTCTACAATAGCTTCTACCTGATTTATCGGATGACCAAGGCTTACGATATTGAGAATGCGACGCGGTTCACCCGGTTTTTGGGGGATTATTATCAATACATTACGAGGAATGCAAAAGAAGAGGTGCTTCTGGAGGATGAGATTCGTCATATTAAATCATATATCGAAATCCAGTCCATTCGGTTCGGAGATCGAATTAGGGTGAATATTGAGGAAATGCCGGAAGCGATGAGCCGGCTCCAGGTACCAAGGCTTATCCTTCAACCCATCGTTGAAAATGCCTATCAGTATGGGTTTAGCGGCGATACGGATAATAACTTGCTTCGAATCGGATACCGATATGAACGTGGGAAAGAGACTGAATCGGTCGCGGTCGTTCTTATTACAGACAACGGCATAGGGATGGCGCCTGAAACGCTGGAGCAATGGCGAAAAAAATTCGCTAGCGAATGCCACGAAAGTGAAGTAACGGGTATGATGAACGTGCATCGCAGATTAAGACTGAAGTATGGGGCTGTGGCAGGCATACGGCTGGAAAACGGTGACAGGGGATTGTCGGTCGCCGTCATGATACCATTGCCCGAAAACTCTGCGGAGGATATACAGCACACCATGCATACGGGAGGAGAACCGTCATGATGAAGCTGCTGATTGTGGATGATGAACCGCTAGCTGTCAATTATTTAGTCGAAGCGCTTAACGATACGCTCTCCTTGCCGTTCGATATTATCAAGGCTTATTCCGGGAAGGATGCGCTTGCGAAGCTGGGCTCGGGCAAGGTCGACATTCTGTTAACGGATATTCGTATGCCCGGTATGAACGGAATAGAGCTGGCGGACACCATACTTGAGAAGTGTCCAAGATGCAGGGTTATCTTCTTGACAGGCTATAATGACTTCGACTATGTGCAATCCGCGATGCGCAAGGGCGGTGTCGATTATGTGCTAAAGACGGAAGGAGACGCAGCGATTCTGCATGCGCTTGAAAAGTCGGTCGCAGATATCGAAACAGAGCTGAATGACAAGCAAATATTACAGCGTGCGCGGCAGCAAGTTCATCTGGCATTGCCATCGCTGCGCCGCGATTATTTAATCGATTTCCTGCAAGGCGACGTTGACAGCCCGGATGCTCGCGGAAAGCGATTTAAAGAGCTCGACATCGATTTGGATCCCGAGCAGCAAGTTTTTGCTATGATTGGCCGAATCGACGCCTGGGGATCATTCGCGGCCCCTGCCGACCGCGTGTTGCTCTTTTATTCGATTCATAATATCGCCGAAGAATACTTTCGTACGGACGTGCGTTACATATCATTTCAATACGACCGTTCACGCACGGTTTGGTTGCTGCAGCCAAAGCGGGGAGAATCCATTGAGGCTGCAAGAAAAGCGCTGGACGCCAGTACCGAACGAATACAGAGCGCTTGTAAAAGCATTCTGAAGATTCCTCTCTCGTTGGCCGTGTCGTTGCGGTCCGTTAGTTGGGAGCATGCGGGTGAACTGCTCGAGCATTTAAAGCTGCAGCTTACCTTCTGTATGGTATCAGGAGAAGAAGCGCTTGTGAAGGAATCAATCGGACATGAGTTCAACGAATCGAAACAATCCAGCGATCTGATGCTGGAAATCGGTAGGCTTCGTTCGAATATTCACAAGCTTGATTTATTGGAATCATCCATGGATAACGGAAGGAAGGACGAGCTTTCGGCGCTGTATGGGGACTTGTTCCAGGTAAGCGGTGATTTGTTCGCAAGCGAGGAAGGCAAATGGCTGGGATTGGAGTTATTCTCGCATCTTTCGGCCTTTTTCCTGACGTATTTGAACAAAAGGAAGCTGATCGGCGATCTGAAGGGCGATGTGCCTATCGAACATATTTACGATCCGAATCAGCATGCCGGACTGGAAGCGATGTTGTCCTTTTTTGGAGAGCTTGGCGAGCGGCTAGCAGAGCATAACGCGAATCAGCAGAAGGAACGAAGCCACGACATTATCGGCCGTGTGCACAGCTATATTCATCAATATTTACACGAAGAGCTTTCCCTGACGAAGCTTGCCGAAATCGTTTATTTGAGCCCTCCTTATCTCTCTCGCATGTATAAGCAAATTACTGGTCAGGGACTGCTTGAATACATTAATGAAATGAGAATTCAAAGAGGGAAGTTACTGCTGAAACAAACAGATATAAAAATTCAAGATATTGCGTCGGAGGTAGGCTTCGAATCCGCACCCTATTTTACGAGACTGTTTCGTAAAAAAACGGGTATGACGCCGCAAGAATATCGGGAAAGCAGCAAGGGAATGGAGTCGTTGTAATGAACAATGAAAGGGGGTTACATGCATGAGATTTCTGATTCAACATTCACAAGCAGCTGTTGATCTGGTGGCTGACCTGTCGCCAAGGGAGCTGCTGAACCAAGTATGCTGTCCCACTTTTGGAAGGGTTGGCGCCGACAGAGACGACACATTCGGAGCTATGTTTTTCCATCCAACCAAGCGCGAAGAGCTGCTGGAGCAGATCGCCCGGTTCCGATCCAAATGTAGTATCCCACCTTTTATCGTAAGCGATCTGGAGTGCGGAGCTGGCAATATGGTGCTTGGCGCGACCAAGTTTCCTTACATGATGGCTTTAGGACAAGCTAACTCGGAGGAACTCGTGTATGAAGTAGGCGCAATCGCGGCGAAGGAGGCCGGCGAGCTCGGTTACAATTGGACGTTTTCCCCTGTAGCAGATCTGGCCTATGATCCGGACAGCCCCGTTGTGAGTATGCGAAGCGCAGGTATTGTCCCGGAGCATGCTGCAACAATCGTCTCTGCATATATGAGAGGGTTGCAGGAGCACGGCATGATGGCAACGATCAAACATTTTCCAGGCGACGGTTACGGCTCCTATGATCAGCATTTGACGACGCCGGTAAATCCGCTTGAACGCAGAGCATGGCGCGAAGGCCCAGGCAAGGTGTTCCAAAAGCTAATCGATGACGGAGCAATGGTTGTAATGCCAGGTCACATCTCATTGCCTTCCTTCGACGAAATCGATGAGGCTACCGGTGCGTATCCGCCCGCTACCCTCTCGAAGCGGCTGCTTGTAGATCTGCTGCGCAAGGAGATGGGCTTCGGCGGTCTTATCGTCACTGATGCGGTAGAGATGGGCGGGCTTGTTGGTTATCGGAATTACTTCGACGCCTGCGCCATAGCGCTGGAGAATGGTTGTGATATCCTGCTCTTCCCAAGGATGGACGACGTCTTCTACCGCGAGATGCATCAACGGCTGAAGACGGGGATGCTCTCCATGGAGACGCTGCGTGATCGAGCGACGAGGGTAGTCTCGCTCAAGCTTCAGTTAGGTCTGATGAACGGGGAACCGCAGAAGCGGGATGAGCCGGATATAGACCGCCATGCGACAACAGCACGGGAGGTTGTCGCAAGAAGTATCACTGTTGCTAGGGACCGGGCGAACCTGATTCCTTACCCGATCAAGCATGATACGCGCGTATTGCACGTTGCGATTATGAACAACCACGAGCAATACGAGGAGCTGTATAATAGGATCAAGACAGAGCTAGGGAAGTATTCCGGTCAAGTAACGCAATGGATCGATCCCGGGCCTGACCGGTTGTACCAAGCGATGGTTGACCGTTCATTTGATCTTGTCGTGTGCTCCATCGGCAGTAGACTGAGCTATGGACTTAACGTCGTGCGGTTGCATGATGAAGTGGCGCGAAATATGATGGGCGGATGGACGAAGCTCGGGACGCCGATAATCTTCGTCTCGCACTTTCATCCGTTTGTTCACAAGGAATACGAGATATCGATTGATACGATTGTGAATACGTATGGAGATATCGGCTGTACAGTGGAATACCTGATGGAAGGTCTGTTCGGAAAGCGAGAGCTAAATCGCACTTTGCATGCGCATGACTGACAGACTGTCACAATAGTTGACTGTAGCTAAAGATTCAACGCTCCGTACATGCACATATGGGCCATTGCCTACATACAATGTACAACTGATCATATTGCGTGCTGAGGCTTTTTGCCTGACGGCCTCTCGCCATATTAGCATGGGGGTGTACAGTGTATGGGGATATTTGCGGCCATTGCGTTGTTCATTAAACAGCTTGCCCTGCTTGTCTCGTATGTGAAAAACAATGCGTTCCCGCAGCCGCTGAAGGAAGATGAGGAAACAAAGCATCTGGCGCTCATGGCGGAAGGAAATGCGCAATCACGCAATATTCTGATTGAACATAATTTGCGTCTCGTGGCTCATATCGTCAAAAAATTCGATAATACCGGAGAAGATCTTGAGGACTTGATCAGCATCGGCACGATCGGACTCATCAAGGCGATTGAAAGCTTTCAGACGGGCAAAGGCACGAAGCTTGCGACCTTCGCAGCTCGTTGTATCGAGAACGAAATACTTATGCATCTGCGTTCCTTGAAGAAAACGCGCAAGGACGTGTCCTTGCACGATCCCATCGGGACGGATAAAGAGGGGAACGAAATTACCCTGATCGATATACTGGGGACTGATTCCGACGAAGTGCCGGAAAAGGTGCAGCTGAAAATTGAGAAGAGTAAAATATATCGCAACCTCGATATACTGGATGATCGCGAGAAGGAAGTTGTCGTGGGCCGGTTCGGTCTTGTACATGGCGGAGAGGAGCGGACCCAGCGGGAGATTGCGAAGGAACTGGGGATCAGTCGGAGTTATGTGAGCCGGATTGAGAAGCGGGCGCTCATGAAGCTGTATCATGAGTTTTATAAGGAAAAGAAGTAGCTTTAAACTTATATGGATTATGTAATTGGATCCCTATCGCAAGATGGCTTAGCATCTTCGCGGTGGGGATTCACTTTGTTTTTCATTTTTGTGAAAGAAGGAGTAAAAATTTATAGTCGGGTCTATCCGAATACCTCGATTGGGCCGCTACCATTTTCCAATTGGTGAGGACATTGGCATGGATCCCATTGCTTATTTGCGAAACTGGTTATTTCTTCTTTCAGAAATTCGAGCAATTCCAGCAGGTTTCACTCCTTTTCCCTGACTAGTATTAAGTAGGTATTACAAAAATTAAATCATAAACGACATAATACGACAGATTTTTTGGTTAAAAAATAATAGAATGTTAAGTAGATAAAAAAGGGGATAGGTAAAAGTGATTGAATTGAAGAGAAAGATACTACATTCTAAGACGGTCGTTCAGTTTCTGTAGATATGACTTAAAGGTAGGTCTCTCGATCTACAAGACGGCGAACGGATTTGAGAGTCATGTCGTCAAGTCCCCCCCCTATCCGGCAAGCGAAATGGTAGACACAATTAGTCTTTTAGTTTTTTTGTGATAGTTTTATCAATTTTCTTTAGGATTTTCTTAAGATCTTTTTCGGACCTAGCCTCTTTTTTTATTCTCTGCACCAATTTATAAATACTCATTCTTACACCCCATTCACAGATTTTTGAAGGAGTTGACGAATTTGGTTACCTTTTTGAACTTGTCTGATCTACATATTCAATCTAAAAAGATAGAGGACATTAGAATTGTCTTAAATGCTCTTTTTGAAGATATAGAGAAGCAAAATTGCAAAATTGATTTTATTTTGTTCAATGGTGATCTTATAAATAACGGTTCACAAGGTTTAACTGGTGATAAAGAGTTTGAACTTGCGGTGAATGAATTTATTAATCCATTACTTAGAGTTACAGGACTTTCATATAATGAGTTTTTTATTGTACCAGGTAATCATGATATTAATCGTTTAAAAATTTCTGAATTTATTGATTTAGATATCACTAGTAAATTTAATGATAGAGATAGACTAAATAAATTTATCGATAATATTGGAAGTGTTGATAATAAATTACTTTTAAGGCGCTTGGAAGATTACAATGAATTTGTAGAGGGGCTGTATCCAGGAAAAAGTCCTTATACTGTACGTTCAAATCCTTTATTTTCTACATATATTATAAAAATAGGGGAATATAAAATTGGAATCGCTTGCCTTAACTCATCTTGGGGAGCATACGGCGGTTCTTCGGACATTAATCAATTGCTGATTGGAGTAAGGCAAATTGATCTTGCTGCTCGTGATTTAGCTGATTGCCATCTTAAAATTGCTATGTTTCACCATCCTTTAGACTGGCTTAAGGAATTTGATAGAGAGGCAATTAAGGACATCTTATTTGTTAACTTTAATATGGTATTTAATGGGCACTTGCATGTACAAAATCAACAAATGATTGTCACTGAACAATTTAAAACAATTATGTATCGTTGCGGCTCGCTTTTTGAAAATCGCTTGTTTAATGGATATGCTATTACACATGTAAATATGAATACGAGTGAAGCAGATATTTATTTAAGAGAGTACTATGATACATGACTTATGCAGTTCACGAGATTAACTGGTAATTGTGAGAATCTATGCTTGAATAAACCGGCCACCAGGTCATTAAGAGCTGGGGCGGCCAATAAGCCGAA
>NZ_JBHTJZ010000029.1:0-18097 GCF_042675905.1 Paenibacillus chungangensis
GAATACTAATCGGTCGAGGGCTTATCCTATCTGCTTTCCGATATGAATCGGGAGCAACCAGCTAAAGTAAGTAAGCAACTTTCGTATCCAGTTTTCAGGGTGCAATCGTTATTAGATGATAAGATGAAGTCACCCACTGTGTTGTGGGTTTTTTATTGGGAAACACCGTTCCCTGATAGCTCAGTTGGTAGAGCACACGGCTGTTAACCGTGTTGTCACAGGTTCGAGTCCTGTTCGGGGAGCCACATAGAGAGGTGTCCGAGTGGTCGAAGGAGCACGATTGGAAATCGTGTATACGGCAACGTATCGAGGGTTCGAATCCCTTCCTCTCTGCCAGTTAAGCTTATGCTTACGAAGGAATTTCTTCTCAACACTTTGAGGCCCGTTGGTCAAGGGGTTAAGACACCTCCCTTTCACGGAGGTAACAGGGGTTCGAATCCCCTACGGGTCACCATTCATGGAGGATTAGCTCAGCTGGGAGAGCATCTGCCTTACAAGCAGAGGGTCGGCGGTTCGATCCCGTCATCCTCCACCATTCATATAACGACGCGGGGTGGAGCAGCTCGGTAGCTCGTCGGGCTCATAACCCGAAGGCCGCAGGTTCAAATCCTGCCCCCGCAACCAAATCTTCTCGGACAAATGATCTGAGAACAATACGTGGAGCTGTGGTGTAGAGGCCTAACATGCCTGCCTGTCACGCAGGAGACCGCGGGTTCGAATCCCGTCAGCTCCGCCACTTAACAAAATGAATATGCCGGTGTAGCTCAATTGGTAGAGCAACTGACTTGTAATCAGTAGGTTGGGGGTTCAAGTCCTCTCGCCGGCACCATGTGGAGGATTAGCGAAGTGGCCAAACGCGGGAGACTGTAAATCTCTTCCTTCGGGTTCGGTGGTTCAAATCCATCATCCTCCACCATTTATTCAATTATCAGTCTTCTATGGCGGTCGTGGCGAAGGGGTTAACGCACCGGATTGTGGCTCCGGCATTCGTGGGTTCAAGTCCCATCGATCGCCCCATCTAACGCTTAACAAATTGCGAGCCATTAGCTCAGTTGGTAGAGCACCTGACTTTTAATCAGGGTGTCGAAGGTTCGAGTCCTTCATGGCTCACCAGTTTCATATGCGGTCGTGGCGGAATTGGCAGACGCGCTAGATTCAGGTTCTAGTGTCAGCAATGACGTGGAGGTTCGAGTCCTCTCGACCGCACCATATGCGGAAGTGGCTCAGCGGTAGAGCATCGCCTTGCCAAGGCGAGGGTCGCGGGTTCGATTCCCGTCTTCCGCTCCATTATGCGCCCTTAGCTCAGCTGGATAGAGCGTTTGACTACGAATCAAAAGGTCAGGAGTTCGAATCTCTTAGGGCGTGCCATTTTTTCTAGTATGCTTTTTACGGGATGTAGCTCAGCTTGGTAGAGCACCTGGTTTGGGACCAGGGGGTCGCATGTTCAAATCGTGTCATCCCGATATCGAATAAGCTCTTTATCCAATTTGGATAGAGGGCTTTTTTTGTGCAACCAACTATACAACAACTATGACAGAGAGGAAAGCTTCATAGAGCGCTAAGCCCCGTGAAGTTTTCCTGTGTGCAGTGTCAACGCTCTTCCTCATCCGCGAATTGTACACTACGCTGCTCGATCAACATGCCCCAGCTATTGCCGTTGATATCCAATAGGATGTATGTGTACAAGGGAATCCCTCCGCCTCTTCGCCATAAGCAATAACAACATCATGCCCGACATGACGCCGAACAGCAGCCAGAATGCAGTCTGCACCGAGAAGCCGTCCATCGTTATGCCGACTGCGAGAGGAAGCAAGCTTCCTCCAAGACCGCTGCATGCGAACAGAATGCTGGTCGTCTGCTCCGTCATTCCCGGCAGCGCCTTGTTCGTAAAGATAAGTGCTATCGAGAAAATGCCGGACATAAACAATCCCAGCAGAAAGCTGAGCGCAAAGCCGGCCCATGCTTCCGAGGTGATCGGCAATAGGAGCAACACAAGCAAGCTTCCCGCCGTAGAGAAGGCCAAGTAGCGATAATAAGTGAATCGCTCGGCGAGAATGCCGCAGAAGATGCGTCCGATGACCATGCCGACCCAGTAGAAAGTAACGACCGATGCGGCGAGCGAGCTAGTAATGCCCCACTTCTCCATAAAGAGAGAAGGGAAGAAGTGCACGACGGAAACTTCGCTTCCTCCATAGCCGAGGAAGAACAATGTACATAGGGCCAGAAAGGGGAAGGTCTGCTTACTGAACACCGGACGTGCGGCGCGGACCGAGTCCTTCCGTTCCCGAAGCGACAACATACCATCCAGCTCTCCGAATGAGAGGCGCATCCATAATGCAGCCGTCAGCAAGCAGCCGATGCCCAGCAGAAGAAAGGAGTAAGTCCACCATCCACGAATAATAAGAAAGCTGGCAATGAAGGGCATTGATAAAGCTCCGATACCGAACGTCACTTCGAGCTTGCTCATCGCGATGGCTACCTTGCGCTTGACTGACAGCAGTATAATCGTGCCGATACTTGCCTCTACAAGTCCCGCGCCGTATCCGGCGATCCCCGTTATCGCGATCACGACAGGCCAAGGCGGAAGCAATGTAACGAATAGCTCCAGGCTGATGAGCAGGAGTCCAAGTGTGACGCTAGTCTTGCGACTTAGCTTGCGAGAGACGAAAGGCATGCTAAGCACGCCCACCAGCACGCCGATGAATTGAACGAAGACGAGCGTGCCGCCATCCCCGTAGCTGAGTGAATACTTCGCCAGCAGCTCGGGCAGAAGAGCGCCGATGATGACCAGCGCCACTCCTGTCATGATGTAAGACAGACAGCTCATTCCTATCAAGCGATTAATCAATGCGATCTTGCTCCCTTGCAATCATAATGTCAATCTCGTTAGCGTGAAGGTGCTCCCTCAGTTGTTTATCCGGCTCTTGATTCGTTACGATAATGTCGATGTCGCTCAGATCGGCTACTTTGTGGAACAGCTTCTTCCCGAACTTGGAATGATCGGTGACCAGAATGACCTGCTCCGCCATGTGAATGACGTGACGAATCAGGTAGCATTCGTCCTCGAAGGATGTGGACAGGCCGTCTGAAGCGATGCCGCATGCGCCGAGGAAGGCCTTCTCAATCCGATAATCGTCAAGCATTTGGATTGCTCGAGGACCGTACACGAACCGATGCTCATTGCTCATAATGCCGCCGAGCATATGAATGTGAACGTCATCCTTCCGGGTTAGCGCTTCGGCGGTGTGCAGCGAATTCGTGACCACGCAGTTGTTCTTACTCGTCATATGCTTGATCGTATGGCGAACGGTCGTCGATGCATCCACATATAGATAATCGCTATCATGGATGAGGGTTGCTGCCAGCTGGCCGATAGAATCCTTCAGCGGTGCATCCAGCTCCATGCGCTGCTCGTAGCCCGGAATGACCTTGGACACAGGCGGCAGAATGGCGCCGCCTCTGGTGCGAACGATGACGCCTTGCTGCTCCAGCTTAATGATGTCGCGTCTCGCAGTATCCCGGGAAATGCCGAGCAATCCGCAAATTTCATCGACTTCGATGCGTTGCTTTTCCTGCAGGTATTGCAAGATTAATGTCAGTCTTTCCTCTTGAAACATGTGAATGTAAGTCCCTCCTTGCTGCAAGATGAATTATGATGACTTATCAATGCTTAAGTTCAATTAAGTGAATATAAGTGATAGTAATGATTATACGCATTTGGCTTGAAAGATCAAGGGAGAAACGTAGAAAGTGGGGTGTTCATTTAATATATTTCAATGCATATAAACACACCAAATCCAGTTAGATAAGTGGATAATTGGCCGGAGAATGGATAGTGCAATGCCATAAAAGTTATAAAGGCGTACAACTGCTGACCCGATTAATCTGCCATGATGAGCAGCTTGGGTCATCATTGTCCTACAGCTGGTCATCATATTATGATATATTTCTTTTCGGCTCGACAGTACAATGTAGCTATCGGATCCGAAAAAGAACAAGAAGAGGGGTGAGGATTTGGCAAGAGAAGGGGCTGTGGAGCATAGTCGGCTAAACTGGCTTAACCCGGGATCGCTGCGCAAAAGTGCTTTTACGCGTTATTGGGATTTATATATGATTATGTTGCCGGGTATTCTCTACTTCCTCGTATACAAGTATGCTCCGATGTGGGGAATCATCATTGCTTTTAAAGATTTTAATATATTTGCAGGAATCAGCGAAAGCGACTGGGTAGGTTGGCAGCATTTTAGGGATATGTTTCATGATAGCCAATTTTACACGGTGTTTTTTAATACTTTGATAATTAGCATATATAAGCTGCTCTGGGGCTTCCCCGGACCGATTATACTGGCGTTATTATTAAATGAGGTCAGGCATTTCTTGTACAAAAGATCAATACAGACGCTGGCCTACTTGCCTCACTTTCTTTCTTGGGTGATTGTTGCCGGTGTTCTGCAAAACATCTTGTCGCCGACTTCAGGAGTTGTCAATCAGTTTTTGGGGTACCTTGGCATCGAGCCGATATTTTTTCTTGCCGATCCCCAATGGTTCCGTGCTGTCATTGTGGCCAGCGATATTTGGAAAGACATTGGCTGGGGGGCAATTATTTACTTGGCGGCTTTGTCTGGAGTCAATCCAGAGATGTATGAAGCGGCCACAGTGGATGGCGCCAACAAATGGCAGCAAATATTGAAAATCACGATTCCATCCATCCTGCCGACGATTATTATTTTGTTCATTCTGAGACTCGGACACGTACTCGATGTTGGCTTTGAACAAATTTTTATTATGCTGAATCCGCTTGTACACAATGTGGGGGATGTCATTGAAACGTATACGTACCGGGTGGGCATTACGCAAGGGAAGTACAGCTATACAACGGCCGTGGGGCTCTTTAAATCGCTAATAGGCTTATTATTAGTCATAGCGGCGAATCGAACGGCCAAGAAATTGGGCCACGAAGGCTTATGGTAGGTGGATGCTTTGAAAATAAGTCGTGGTGAGAAATGGTTCCATTATACGAACAATATCGTGCTAGGTTTGTTTGCGATACTTTGCTTCCTTCCTTTTATCTATGTGCTGGCTCAGTCATTCAGCAGCCATCGGGCGGTTGCATCGGGGGAAGTCCTGTTCTGGCCAATCGAATTTCATACAGCGGCTTACGCAGAACTATTTAAAGACGATTACTTTTTGCATTCTTTTTTAATCAGCATCGGTAGGACGGTTATTGGGACTTTGATCAATATTGCGTTGACATGCCTGCTTGCGTATCCTTTATCAAAAGCTTATATAAAAGGCCGGGGCGTTATTCTGATGGGAATCGTGTTCACCATGTTGTTTAATGGAGGGATGATACCTACCTATCTTGTAGTTAGAGCAACCGGGCTTTTGGATACGATTTGGGCATTAATTTTGCCTACAGCTATAAGCGCTTTCAATGTGATGATTATGAAAACTTTTTTTCAATCCGTTCCGAATGAGCTGGAAGAATCGGCTCGAATAGACGGCTGTAGCAATTTGGGGATTCTTATCCGAATTGTGGTTCCACTTTCGATGCCCGCGATTGCAACGATTTCGCTATTTCATGCGGTCGCTCACTGGAATGCGTATTTTGACGCGGTATTGTACATTATGGATCGGGATTTGTATCCGGTGCAGGTCTATTTGAGGGAGTTGATTCAGTTCGATCAGACGGACATTAACTTGAAGGACGACTGGGAGAGTCAGCTCATTGCAACGGAGACGTTGAAGGCAGCAGCCTTGCTGGTCAGTACGCTTCCCATTTTAATGGTTTATCCGTTTCTGCAAAAGTACTTTGTGAAAGGCGCGCTCATTGGATCGGTGAAAGGATAATAAAAAAATAGGCAAAGGGGTTATCCTATGATACACGGTTACCGTATTAGTTTATTGCTCATTGTTGCGATGCTTCTTGGTATAGTAACGGCTTGTGCAGGATCGAATGGAACTGAACAAACAAACGAGCCATCGAATACGACAGGCAATAAAGGCGAAGCTGTCAAAGAAAACGTTACGTCTGAATCAAAAGAACCGCAGCATATAAAAATTGTGGTAAACAACGGCAGCAGAAAATTCCCGGAAGGAATGGACGCCAATTCAAATCCTTATCTTGACTATATAGAGAGCAACACCAATCTGGATATAGAGGTTGTCACGCCACCCAAGGAAGGGTATCAGGAAAAAGTGAACGTCATGATGGCTTCCGGAGATCTTCCAGACATGATCTATTCCAACGATTCTGCTTGGCTAGCGAATATGGTCAAGCAAAAAGCGCTAAAGCCGTTGAATGAAGCTATCGACAAGGCAGGTTCTCATCTAAAAGCGTTCATTCCGGAGGAAGCCTGGAAGTCCGTTACCTTCGGCGGAAATATATACGCTATTCCTGTCATTAATCCGGTTCCCGGAAATGAGATTATGTATATTAGAAAAGACTGGCTGGATAACGTAGGTATGGAATCTCCAACCACATTGGAAGAGTATGTCGATGTTATGCGTGCATTCGCCCAGAATGATCCGGACCAAAACGGAAAAGACGATACGATGGGTCTCATTGTCGGTGAAAATCTGGGATTAACTGCGCCGATTACAGGAGCCTTTGGCGTACAGAAAGGCCAATGGGTGGAACGGGACGGAAAGCTGGTGTATTCCAGCACATTGCCGGAAATGAAACAAGCGATTCAGTTTTTGGCGGAGCTGTATAAGGAAGGACTTATCGACCAGGAATGGGCGTTAAATAAATACGCCACCGTTACGGAGAAAATATCCAGCGGCAAAACAGGGTTGTTTTCGGCCATGTGGTACGATACACGAGGGCCTATTAAAACGAGCCAGCAAAACGATCCTGACGCGGAATGGGTCTCGGCTGAATTTCCGATCGGACCCGACGGCAAGCAAGGTACATTCGGCTCAAGCTTGATAAAGGGCTATAATGTCGTTCCCACGACAAGCAAACATGCCGATGGTGTGGTGAAAATGCTGGACTATCTCATAGACGAAGGCCATAGGGATATGGTGTTAGGCTTTGAGGGCGAGGTTTGGACGGAGAAAGAAGGGAAAGTGGAAACGAACTTCGAAGAGCACAATAAGCATATTTATCGATTAACATTAGCCGAGCTGGTAGGGATTCCCGACGATCCGGTTGCCTTTGAGAAAAACGATGCGTTGGGATTGGAATTCAAGCTTTCCGAAAATATAAGAAAGATCAACCAGCATAAAATGCATAGCTTGTATCTCGGGGCGCCAACACCCGGAATGGCCAAGTATGGTGATAAGCTTAAAACGCTTGAAGAAACGGTATTCGCTACTATTGTAATGGGGAAAAAACCGATTGATGCCTTTGATCAGTTCGTGAAGGAATGGAACGAGCAAGGAGGAAGCGAAATCACGGATGAAGTGAATGCGTGGTACAAAAGCCAATAAGAAAACCCATTCCCCCTAATTATGATATATTGGAGGCTACAGCAAGCAACTGACGTAATTTAGGGGGGACTCTAGTGTTGAAATTCAGATCCATTCAAACGAGGCTTACCTGCTATTTCTCTATTATATTGCTTCCATTAATCGGTTTGAGTCTGTTCGCCAACATGGAATCACTGCGCATCATTGAAGAGAAAATAGGGGAGCGCACGGAAAATGCGCTGAAATCGGAGATCGATTATCTGGATTTAACGTTGCAGGGCATCGAAGAGTTGTCCAACGTTATGGCGACGGATGAAAATATTGTCACTGCGGTGGAGCACAATGCGAACAAGCTGAATACCGACATGATATACGATTTCAGCATAGCGCTGAAAAAAATAACTCAAATGAAAGTATCCAATCATATTGTCTCGGAACTATCCGTTGTGCATTCCCCGTCGGAAACGATGATTTCTTCACAATACGGAAGCCGGAGCATAAGAGACTTGAAACAACAAGCGTGGTATCGGCAGGCAGTAGAAGCAAACGGTAGAAGTGTGGTCTATATTCCGCAGGAAAACCAATACAATACGAATGAAGAATTGGACCCTGTGTTTAATACGAATACGGTTACCTTTATGCGATTGATGAATGTTTACGGCACCCAAGCTCATAACAGCCTGCTTGCGATTAGCGTAAAGAAGGATACGCTGCTGGACTTTACGAAAGACCTGATTCCATCCGAAAAGACGGAAGTGTATCTCATTGCGGGCGACGGCAGGCTGATCGCCGGCACGTCCGAACTAGCAGCAGAGCTAATAGCAGAACGTCCCGGCGCCTACCGGCCCTCCTCGGATTCTGTTGCGACGCTGCCGGAGATGCAGGATGTGATGACGGTCAGCGCTCGGTCCGATATGTCCAATTGGTCGCTAGTGATGGTTCAGCCAAAGAGTGAAATCAGAGCAGAGACAGCCTTAATGCGCTACTATACTTATGCCATCATTGGCATAAGCCTGCTTTTGGCCGTAGTCATATCCTGGATTGTCTATTCAGGCATATCGTCTCCTTTGGCCAAGCTGTCTGTTGGCATGAAGAAGCTCCAGATGGGAAATTACGATGTTCGCTTATCGAAGCAGCGAAGCGATGAGTTTGGTTATTTAACGGAGTCCTTTAATCTGATGGCCCAGTCGCAACAGCATTTAATCCAGGACATTTATCAGCATCAGTTGAAGCTGACCAAGGCAGAGCTGAAATTTCTTCAATCGCAGATTAATCCTCATTTTCTGTACAATACGCTGGACTCCATCTATGCGATGTCCATGAACTATGACGCTCATGAAATTAGCGAGATGGTGTTGAACCTGTCCAAATTTTTCAGGCTGAGCTTGCGTAAAGGAACAGAGACTGCAACCGTTAAGGATACGATTACACACCTTGACTATTACATACGTATCCAACAAATTCGCTTCATGGACCAATTTGCAGTGGAATACCGAATATCTCAGGATAGCGAGGATTTGCGCCTTCATAAACTATTGCTTCAGCCTTTAGTGGAGAACGCCATCCATCACGGTTTGGAATATCGGCCAGACTCTGGACAATTGACGATCTCATCCGAAGTATCCTATAGAGAAGGCATCCGTCATCAATTAGTTTTGTCTGTCTATGATAACGGCGCGGGATTAGATCAGGCCCGACTGAAGCATATTCGTCAGGAATTAAGCAAAGTGGAGCTGGATAAGCTCAACATGCCGGATGGCAATGAAGTCTATAATGACTTGTTCGGTCTAAGAAATGTGAAATCCCGGTTGCTGCTGTACTACGGCCAGGAGGCGGAGCTGCACATCGACAGCGGTCAGAAGGTTAACGGCACTTTGGTAACGGTTACAATTCCGATCCGTCAGTTGCAAGCGCAGATTCCTGAATGAAAGGAAGGACAACATGAGATTGATGATTGTTGAAGATGAGGTGCGTCTCCGCAATAATCTGCTACATAATATTGAATGGGAAAGCTATGGGATTGATGTGATTCCGACGGCAAACGGTGTGGAAGCGGTCCGTGAGATGGAGAGGCAAAAACCGGACATTGTCCTTATGGATATTAGGATGCCCAAGATGGATGGCCTTTCATTGGCTAAAATCATCAGGGACAATTATCCCTCCGCGAAAATGATTATTTTAAGCGGTCACGATGATTTTGCTTATGCTCAGCAAGCGGTCGAGCTTGGTGTGATGAAATATTTGCTAAAGCCGGCAGGGAATGATGAGATTGTTCATTGCGTGCTGGAAGCGAAGTCCGCAATAAAACAGGAGCTTCAAAACAGCCATAATCATGAAGCTCTGGAGAAGAAGTGGCTTCAAAATCTTCCCGGATTAAGAGAAGAGTTTCTATACAATATGGTTGCCGGTCGTTATTCCGCGTGGGAAATAGATAAGAAAAGCCAGGATCTTATGCTTCACTTGCATCGCATACGGCAAATCTGTGTCGTTGCCGTTGAGATGGACCCGCTTTCCGAGAATGAAACAAGGTTTAGCGACGACGATCAAACCTTGCTTAGATTTTCATTGAAATGCATCGCGGCAGAATATCTTGAACGTGAGCAATGTGAGGTGATCGCCGATCCTTTCGGCAACACGGTGCTTATATTTATCGATGATTCCGAGAGGGAAGAAGCTCATTTTGCCAACAAAGTGAACATTTGCACAGCAAAATTGCTTTCTGTCGTTAAAGAAGTGCTTAAATTGACGGCAAGCGCAGGTATAGGCTCCTGTGTAAAGGCGGAAGATGCCGCTGTCTCCTATCGACAAGCCGAAAGAGCTTTGGGAGACCGCATGATCTTTGGCTATCATATTGCTATTCCTTATCGGGAAGAACGAGAACAGGACAAATTGCTCCATTTCCAGCCTGATGCCCATTTCGAGAAGAAGCTGGAGGTCGCTTTATTGACGGGCGAAACAGATACAGCCAACCGATTGCTGCAAGACTGTGCAGGTCTGCAATTGGAGCAATGCAAGACGATTGACGAAGTTTACGAAAACCTGCTTTGGTTGAACAGTATGATGATCCGCATGATTCAGGCACAGGGATGGTCGGTGAAAGAAGTGGTCGGATCTGATTATGAATGCTTCATTAATATTCAAAATATTCTAACGAAAGATCAAGCCATCGAATGGATGAGAAGAACGGTTGGCAATATTACCGGGTATGCCGTTCAAAGCCGCCAATCTAACACGCATATGCTGATCAAACAAATTTTGAAGCTGGTGGAGGAAAATCTCGATCTGGAACTAACTCTGCATTCCGTGGCGGATCAATTATACGTCAATTCGTCGTATTTAAGCCGATTGTTTAAAAAGGAAACCGGCAAAGCGTTTTCAACCTATGTGCTGGAACGCAAAATGAATTGTGCGAAAGAATATTTGATTAACGGAGATAAAGTATACGATGCTGCGGCAAAGGCCGGGTACAGAGACGTCAGCTATTTTATTCGGGTATTCCGAAAATACTGGGGCATAACGCCGGGCGAAGTAAATGCTTAGGCCGCAGATTGAAAAAGGAGCATTGAAGGAGTTGGCGAAAGTGGACAAACATATGGTCATACCGGCGATGCCAATCCCGGTTTACGATGAAGTCGATGTGCTTGTAGCGGGCGGAGGGCCGGCAGGCATTGCGGCTGCACTGGCAGCCGCGCGGAACGGGGCGTCCGTGCTGCTAATCGAACAACGCGGTTATCTTGGCGGAATGGCCACCGTATCCCAAGTTCCCGCATGGTGTCCATACACCGATCATGAGAAACCTGTCATTCGGGGGATCGGTCTGGAAATATTGAATGACATGAAATCACGCATGGAACCGGAATTTCAGCAATGGTGGAAGGATAAGCTGGATTGGGTGCCGATTGATGCAGAGGTGTTGAAAAAGCTGCTGGATGACAAAATGAAGGAAGCTGGCGTACGCATCCTGTATCATACATTCATCAGCAATGCACTGCATCAGGACGGCAAAGTCGAAGCGGTCATTTTTCATAATAAATCGGGCACATTCGCCGCTAAGGCCGGCATCTATGTAGATTGCTCAAGCGATGCCGACATCGCCTATCATGCCGGGGGACAGTTCGAGCAAGGCGGGGATGAAGGAGAGCTTCAGCCGGGCACGATGTGCTTCGTCATGAGCAATTTAGATCGTGAAAAGTATATGGCGTATTGCGAGGAATTCGGTCCCAGCTTGAAGCATGCAATCAACGAAGCAAAGTCCAAGGGAGCTTTAAATGTCGTACGCGATTGGGCGGGAATTTCGTGGGTAAACCATCATACAGCGGGTTTTAATTTTGGCCATATATTCGGAATCGACGGCTCCAAGGCGGAGGGCCTGACCAGAGGCGCTATCGAAGGACGAGCTCTGGTGCACCATATTGCGGATTGGCTGAAGCAGACTATTCCAGGCTTTGAAGAAGGCTACCTCGCATTGACCGGCGAGCAGATCGGCATTCGGGAGACAAGAAGAATTATCGGAGATGTGACGGTTACGGCGGACGATTTCATGAACCGCCGCAGCTTCCCGGATGACATAGCCCGCAACGCGTACTTTATTGATATTCATATGGCCAAGCCGACGAGTGGCATGACGATCGCCCATCTTCCTCCCGGCGAATCTCACGGCATACCCTATCGGGCTCTGCTGCCGATCGGCATAGATAACGTGATCGTAGCCGGACGATCGATCTCCACCGATCGCGCGACGCAAGGTTCAACCCGGGTCATGCCGAACTGCTTCGCGATGGGTGAAGCGGCCGGAACTGCAGGGGCGCTGCTTGTAAAGCAGGGAATGAGCGGCACCCGCAGCATCCCTATCGATCAACTGCAGCAGCAGCTCGTTCGTCAGGGTGCTTGGCTCGGTGAGGATATCCATGCCAAATATGAGAAAGAAGAAAGTAATAGATAGGAAGGATAGATAGGATCGAAAACATGAAGTAAGGAGGAAGATTGCAATGGCAAAAAAGCTGAAGCTAGGTATTGCGGGAACAGGGAACATATTCAAGCAGAACCACCTGAAGACGTTGTTGGAGCATCCGGAGGTGGAGATTGCGGCCGTATGCGATGCGAACGAAGCTTATGCAGCGGGCATTGCTAAAGAATACGGCATTCCTCATGTATTTAGTGATTATCGCGAAATGCTGAAGCGGAGCGAAATTGACGTCGTCGATATTTGTACGCCGAACCTGTATCACTCGGAGATCGGCATAGCGGCATTGAACGCAGGCAAGCATGTGTTTTGCGAGAAGCCGGAAGCGGTGAATCCGGAGGAAGCTCGGAAAATGGCCGAGGCCGCAAAAGAAAGCGGCAAAACAATGATGGCAATGAGAAACAACCGCTTTACTCACGCTTCGCAATATTTGAAAAAATATATAACAGACGGATGGATGGGCGAAATTTATACCGGCCGCTGCGGCTGGATTCGCAGAAGGGGCATTCCGGGGAAGGGCGGCTGGTTTACGACGAAGGAGTTGTCCGGCGGGGGCCCGCTGATTGATCTGGGCGTTCATATGATAGATCTTGCCGTTTGGCTGATGGGCAATCCGAAGCCCGTCTCCGTATCCGGAGCGACCTATGCCAATTTTCATAACAATGAGCTTTCGGACTCGACTCACAGCCAGTTCGGTGAAAAGCAAAAGGGCGGCGTGTTCGATGTAGAAGATCTGGCGATCGGATTCATTCGCTTCGAAAATGGCGCGACGCTGCAGCTTGAATTCAGCTGGGCATCGAATATCGGCGAAGAAATGAACTTCGTGGAGCTTAGAGGGACCAAGTCCGGCTCCAGCATGAAGAAAGGCGAGCTTCAGATTTTTACGGAAGTCGCGGGCAGAATCGCCGACATTTCCCCCCTATTGGGCAAGCAACCGGTTGATACGCATGGAGAGAATTTGAAGCACTTTATCGATGTCATACAGGGACGTTCGGCGCCTATGCTTACGCCTGAACATGGGGTAGATATGATCAGCATTCTTGCGGCCATTTATCAATCTGCACAGTTGGGGAGAGAAGTGAGGCTGGACGATAAGGGAGGTTCTCGGAATGTTGCTTAATTTAATAATGAGAAGAAAGCTTTCTTTCCTATTTGTGCTTGCTGTTTTAATTGTCCCCTTATACAGCCCTCTGCAAATAGCAGAAGTATCTGCCGCAGAAATAGGAGACCGAATTATTGTTGACAATACGGACAGCGGTTTCTCGTATACGCCTTCCGCATCATGGACCGACAGCACCAGCGGGCCAGGTTACTATGGCACGAATTATAAGGTGGATGCAACCGGCACTTCAGATACCGGACTGGCGGCAAAATGGACGCCAGCACTTGCTGATGCGGGCTTCTATAAAATATATATGTGGTGGACGGAAGGCTCGGACCGACCCGATGCGGCGCCTATTGAAATTAAATACGAGAACGGGTACAAAATAGATGACTCCATTACGGTAGACCAGACGATAAACGGCGGACAATGGGTGTATCTCGGCACTTATTATATGGGTACCGGGGGTTATGATTATGTGAAAATCAAGGGGGATGACGAAGGATATGTAGCAGCCGACGCCGTCATGTTTCAGTTGTCCTATAAGATGGGCAGCGCGCCTGTGTATTGGCCGGAAATAACACCGGAACCTGCGCCGACACCGCTCCCCTTAAACACGGAAATCATTATTGATAATTCCGATCCGGAATTTAGCACTTATATGGAAGGGAATGTCTCGGCATGGCCAACGAGCAGTTCTGCACCGGGTTTTGTAGGAACGAACTATGCACTATGCAATGCAAAAGGGAACTGGAATTTTGCTAAATACAATCCTGTTCTGACCACTCCCGGCACATATGAGGTGTTTGTAAACTGGACGGCCTATACGAACAGAGCTGATCAAGCAGGCGTAGTCATCGGACACAAAGGCGGTGTGGATACGACGAAAACGGTCGATATGACGACAAACGGGGGACAATGGATCTCTGTTGGCCAATATCCTATGCAGGGGGCGGGCAAAGATTATGTGAGCCTGGTGTGCGATGATGATGGATATGTTGTGGCGGATGCGGTCAAATTTAAGCTGATTTCCTATGCATCGGAGCCTCCTGCTTCATCGCCGCAATATACGGGTGTCAGGAAAGTGGCTATCGTTCAAGATGGGAATGGCAACTTCGGACTTACGGTAGATGGAGTGCCTTTCGACGTGAAAGGCGTGGCTGGCGCCGAAGTCATTGATGAGATTGCGGATGCTGGCGGCAATGCAGTGAGAACTTATGACGCCTCAGACAAACACATGAATGGCTGGGAAGTGTTGGACGAGGCTGAAGCCAATGGCGTCAAAGTTGTGATAGGGCTGTGGATTGAGCATTATAGCGGTGATGATTTCATCAATCAAAAAGCAAAAGTGCAAACGAATCTTGATCAACTAAAAGCGTATGTGGACAAATATAAAGATCACCCTGCGGTACTGGCGTGGGGAGTCGGGAACGAAGTGGACAAGACGACAAGTCCGCGGGAAGTATACGATGCCATCAATCACCTTGCCCAGTATATTAAAGACCAGGATAAAAATCATCCAACCATGATCGTATTGGCAGGCTCAAGTCCCACCAAGGTTGTCAAAACGAGACATTATGCGCCCGCAATCGATATCATCTCTGTCAATTCCTACAAGCATATCGGAAATGTTCATGAGAATGTAACGGGCACTCTATCGGGACAAGGCAACTGGATAGGACCTTACATGATTACGGAATTCGGGGCTGACCAATCCTCTACTTCACTGAATGAAAGCGCAAAAACGACATGGGGCGTCACTCTGGAGCATGAAAGCTATTATAAAGAGCTTCAATATATCAATCGTTATACCAATCATATCGCTCCTTATAATTCCAAATTGATAGGGTCGTTTGTATTCAAAGGTGCAGATGTGGTGGGCATGACACATACTTGGTACAACATGTTTTTAGAGAATCATACTCAAAAATCCGGTATTTACGATGCCATGTACAAAGCGTGGAATGGCAGCTATCCCGCAGACCGCGCTCCAGGTGTGAAAACCATTACAATAAATGCCCAATATGATGATGAAAGTGTAGTGCTGGCTGCGGATACGGACTTTTTAGCTCGCATTACGATCGACACATATGGCGAATCGGATACGCTAACTTATGTATGGGAACTGAGAGAGGAATATAAGAAGGGAGCGACAGGTTATCCGGGAGATGTGATTGCAACGAATCAGGGGCCTAACCCTTCTTTTACATGGGATAAGGAAAGAAGGCAGATCAGGACACCATCTGTTCCCGGGTATTACAGACTATTTGCATATGTGTACGATCAAACGGGACATGTCGGAACGGCAAGCATACCGTTCAAGGTAGAGTGAAATTACAGTATTTTCAAAGCTAATAAAGCTGGAAGCGGCGAGCCGAACGAATTTTCGGGATCATTCCCTGATTTTCGCTCGGCTTGTTCTTGTTTTTACGAAAATTCCGCACAAGACTATCCTTTCTGGTACTCTGTAGAGGAAGTGGAATGGATGTCGCGGCGCAACCTTCTCCTTGTCCAAGGTGTCTAATAACTAGATGGAATAAAATTCAAGGGGGGGGGTAAGTGTGTGTATAAAATGCCAATTTTCCGCAGGGTGTGGCTTCTCGCTACCGTATCGGCAGTAACATTGGGCATTTATTATTGGTTCTTCATGGATCGTCCGTGGATGGAGGGAGCTACGCTTAATCCCTACCAAGTGGATGAGATTCAGTTGGTGAGAAGGGACGGGGAGCTTCCGCTGCAAGAGGAGATTATAAGCATTCAGGATAAAGGATGGGTTCGCGATCTGCTCTCGGAGTGGAAGGATGCGGCGTATGTGAAGGAAGCTTTCCCTTCGGACTATGCCATTCTACAGGGGGACTGGAACCGGTATTATGTATATATAAATGACGGTGCCAGCATGAAGTTCAATGCAGAGATATACTTGGGTCATCACGGCGACGGACTGAGGGAGAATGCGATGATGCTGATCAAAGACCGTTATCATTATGAAGTACCTTCCAGTATGTCGGAATTGCTCGCGATGGATCTGGAAGATATTCTGGCAAGCAGTGGCAATGTGAGTGTAACGCTGGATAACTGGCTTCCGCTGGCAGTCATTAATGGACAGAGACACACAGCTTATTTCATGGGTGATAGCTGGGGAGATGAGGTGCAGCTGCAGGATATGAAGCAGGCTGCCGTCGTTACGTCTTCTCTTCCCGACCATATCCGGTATACGGAGCGCAGCGACATAACGGAACTGCTGGTGGATGGCGCAGGTACGTATGCGGAGGGAACGCCGATCTATCAATACGAAGGTCATTATTTCATTCGCAATGCGAAGGATTCGGGAACGTGGAGCATTCTGTTGCCGGAAGGGCAGGCTGCCCATAGGTTGGAGCAAGACCGGGATGGTGAAGTGGTATACTGGAAATCGTACGGCTCCTCCCGCTATTTCGTCGTGGAGAGGGATAAAGGACATGAGGTGTATGCGGCGCAAGATCCTAATGCGAAGGGAAGCTGCATCCTGTCATGGCAGGAGGAAAAGCGTGCCTTCGTATCGCCCTGCACAAGCGTTACTTACGGGATTGACGGAACGCCTTCGGAAGATGGGATGCTCCCCATGGAGAAGTGGCCTTCGCGCAAGTGGTCGGGTGTTCTCCTGTACGAATACGGAATGGGCGGTTAGCTGTTCCTAAACAAGCGATCATGGTACACTGGTTTTACATCTTGCAGCATTGGGGGGTATGGGGATATGGAGCAAATTATATGGAAGCAACTTGCATTCGTAAGACAGTTAACGGTTCATGCGGTGAAGGAATTGTCGGAAGATGCGCTGAATATTGTGCCGGAAGGGTTCAACAACAATATTCGCTGGAATCTGGGACACATTTATCTGGTGCAAGAGAAGTTCGCTTTCCAGTTCACCGGTGGGAAGCCACAACTGCCAGAAGGGTTCGAGAGCCTGTTCAGCAAAGGGACAAAGCCGGCCGAATGGTCCGTAGCGCCCCCTGCCAAGGAGGAGCTGCTGGCTATGCTTGAAGCGCAGCCGGGCCGCATCGAGAGTGCATTGAGGCAGCGACTGTTGGAGCCTGCGATGGCTCCCTATACAACCGGAAGCGGGCTGACGATGCACACGATTGGCGAGTTGGTCAACTTCTCGCTCTATCATGAAGGCATGCACTTCAATACGATTAATGTGCAAAAACGATTCATGGACAAGATGGGCAAAAAATAATACGAAGAATGATGAAGGCTGCTCCTGCTCGGAGTGGTCTTTTTTGGTATGTAGGAAAATGGCGGAAGTGCTGAATGTAGCGGTTGCCACAGAGCTTAACTTGATCAAAATCGGCGGATTTGCAGGCTAACGGATGCTCTGGAGCTTATAGAGCTCGGAAAGTGAAAATTCGGGTATCGCGTCGAGAAATAGGTATCATAGTGCCCGTTACGGCAAAAAAGTGGGATTCGAGATGCAATAAGCTCGCTGGCAACCGTAAGGCGCCGAAAAGGAGAGTGCGAGCCGTAATAGTGTAGGATGCCTCAGTAGCGTTGCATAAAAACTAACACAATAATTAATCTGAATTGTCAGAAAATAATTTCCCGTGGACAATGGCCAAAAACGTTAGGGGTCTTCATGTCAG